>NZ_NADV01000177.1:0-359 GCF_003264175.1 Bacillus sp. SRB_331
TAATTATAGATGTGGCGCGCTTCACACCGATAACTAGGACTCTACAGACACAGCTTCATAGACTCCCTAGGACTCTTGAACTCTGTGCTCTGATACCAAGTTTGTCACGCCCCGAGCCTACACCCTGGGCGGGACCGGCACTCGGAGACCATTGCTGGCCCCAAGCGAACCCTTGGCCTGGCTTTCTTAACTCAGCGGAAACTTACTCAACAGAATAACTCAATGCAATGCAAAGTTACAAAACAACTTAACTGATAAAATATGGCCAAAAAAGCAACTCGAGTCTCAAAATAGAATATTTACAAATATACATAGATGAGAGACTCAAAACTAACTGACTGACTGTCTGTCTATGAAGC
>NZ_NADV01000178.1:0-386 GCF_003264175.1 Bacillus sp. SRB_331
CGCACCAAGCCGGGCGTGGAGCTCGGCTACAGCGACGCCGACATGCAGGCGGGCTTTGCCCTCAAGACGGCGGTCGACCAGCTGCCCGGCGCCGGCGTGATGCCCGACATCCAGGCCGCCATCGACCACGCTGCAGCGCGCAGCGGCGGCAAGGTCGGCATCGTCGGCTTCTGCTGGGGCGGCCTGCTCGCCTGGCGCGCGGCCTGCGAGCTGCGCGGCCTGGCCGCGGCCGTGTGCTACTACGGCGGCGGCATGACCACGGCCGAGGAGGCGGCGCGCAAGCCGCACTGCCCGGTGCTGGCGCACTTTGGCAGCCGCGACCACTGGATCTCGCAGGACAGCGTGCAGGCCTTTGCGCGCGCGCAGCAGCAGGTGCAGGTGCATGT
>NZ_NADV01000179.1:0-369 GCF_003264175.1 Bacillus sp. SRB_331
GGCGGCCGGGTGCTGGCCGTCGGCGTCCATCAGCACGACGACCTCGCCGCGCGCGGCGTCGAGTCCAGCGGTCAGCGCCGCTTCCTTGCCGAAATTGCGCGACAGCTCGATCAGCACCACGCCCGGGTGCGCCGCGCACAGCGCGCGCGCCACGGCGGCCGTGTCGTCGCGGCTGCCGTCGTCGACCACCAGCACCTCCACCTGGGGCGACAGCGCGTGCAGCGATGCCAGCACCTGCGGTACCACCTGGGCCAGGTTCTGGCCCTCGTTGTAGGCCGGCAGCACGCAGGAAATGGAGGGGATCCGGGTGGCGCGGGGCGCCGGGACGCCAGCGTGGGGCATGTCAGGGGCCGTAGGGTTCGCAGGGGG
>NZ_NADV01000180.1:0-440 GCF_003264175.1 Bacillus sp. SRB_331
TATCCGAGTAGTAGATACCATCAAACAAACTATAACTGATTTAATGAGCCATTCGCAGTTTCACAGTCTGAATTTGTTCATACTTACACATGCATGGCTTAATCTTTGAGACAAGCATATGACTACTGGCAGGATCAACCAGGTAGCATTCCTCAGCGACGCCGCGCGCCGCATGAGCCCGCCGCACCCGTGAGGGCACGGACGGGTCCAAGGCGAGCGCGGCCGTCGTTCGCAAGGAGCATTCGTTTTGGGCAGATAGGAGCCGGTGAAGGCCCCATGCCCACTGCGTCTACCGAATCCGAGAATTCCAGCCGCCGCTCGCGGACCACGCCATCGCACGACGAAGCGAGGAAGGCGTGGGACGCAAGAGCGGCTTTTGGGTTCACCCCGCACATGGAATGCGAGGGGCGAAAGGCGACCGATTGCACGTGAGTAATGCC
>NZ_NADV01000181.1:0-303 GCF_003264175.1 Bacillus sp. SRB_331
CCCTTATTGTATGTATGCTATATTTCTATTCCTCTTTTTCCGACATTAGAACCCTACAAAGAATAGCAACCACATCTAATTTTTAAACAAACCGAAAAAGCCTTTCCGTTTTTGTTTCTGATTTTGCTTCTGCATATCTCTAATGTTTTCAAGCAATAACTGATCTCGTTTCTCTAACTTCTTCTCTATAAAAACTTCTAATTCATTGTTTTTACCTTCTACTTCCGTTAATTTTCTCTCTGTATTAGCTAAATGCTCTTTTGTAATAACTAATTCATTCGTAATCTCCTGTAATTTTTGAAC
>NZ_NADV01000182.1:0-430 GCF_003264175.1 Bacillus sp. SRB_331
TGTGTCAGCAGAATTCCCCAAAAATCTTTTGATGCATCTGGAAATACACACAGTAAATATCCATCGTTGATGTGGGCCATAGTCACCAGGTTCTGCAATGTGGATTTGATTTGAGCGAAACACTTGTCATGAGATTGGTTCCAGCCCAAAGTCTTCAATGTGACCTTCTGTAGTTGTGATTTCTGTAAACTGTCGATCGAGCGGGACGCTGTCAACAGCAGTTGTTGAAGTGGATCCACCAGCTCCGAGAACCTTGGGATAGTTGAGCGCATCCAATTAAGTCCACATAGTAATTGTTGCAGATCGCCAGCAGTGATCGGTGACGGTAATTCGCTCAGGGAAGAAACGAAATTGGGATCGAACGAGACACCCTTTTCCGATATCATTCTGCCGCATTAATTGTGATCGAACGAGACCCCCTTTTCCGATA
>NZ_NADV01000183.1:0-327 GCF_003264175.1 Bacillus sp. SRB_331
CACTAGTACAGAGTCAGCGTATTCAAAAATTGGGGAACACCTAATAATTAAAAAAATACCAGCAGTTACCATCGTCGCTGCATGAATTAAAGCCGATACAGGGGTTGGTCCCTCCATTGCTGAGGGTAGTCACGTGTGAAGACAAACTTGAGCGGATTTACCCACCGACCAAATAAATAATAAAAAACTAATAAAAGCAATACTATGAATAGAAAAGGTAGAAAACATAAAAGAGTTGTCTAATAAATAAGGAGTAATAGAAAAAAGGATTCCAAAATCAACAGAGTAATAGACTACAAAACTTGCAGAAATAGCAAGCAGTACTGC
>NZ_NADV01000184.1:0-389 GCF_003264175.1 Bacillus sp. SRB_331
TCCGGCTGCTGGATTCCAAACAGGGCTCCGTCAGCCTGGCGAGTGCGGTCGGCGAGTTGCGAGCCATGTGCGATCATGCCGTTGACCATCTTCACGCCGAGCAACGACGTGGTTCCGGATACCGGGAGGGGCTGATCGGCCAGTGAGAGGGTGGACCAGCTAGAGCGGAGCGGTAGCGAGACCGCCGACTTCCGGACGTTGTATGAATAAAAATGTCCTTCGGCATACTCTTGGGCGGCGTTCAGCATGGCCTGCATGACCTGCTGGTCCCAGTGGAATAGTGTCTGGTCGTCGGCGTACATGATGCATGGAATGACGACGCCGTTGAGGGATGGGCAGCCGCGGTTGCCACATGCTTCCTGGAGCCGGGCGGGCAGATCGTCGACCAA
>NZ_NADV01000022.1:0-8767 GCF_003264175.1 Bacillus sp. SRB_331
AAGATTAACTACCGATAAGTGGTGTTATGTTAACTTGGTAAAAACACGTTATATAAAAGGGTTTCCTTACTTTTATCGAGAATATACTTATGTTCTTGATTTGTTAATTAAAAGGGAGCGTTAATAATGAAATTTAATCAATTATTTTTATTTATTATTGGGGCATTTGTATGTAGTTTAGTATTTAATTTTGTTACAGGTAAATTTGAATGGAGTGTTTTTTACTTATTGATATTAGGGGCAATTTCAGGTTATCAAATTGGTAAAAATGAAATCAAAAAACAGGTAAACAATGTAAATTAAACTACCGATAATGAGAATTATGTAAAAAAAGTTAGCATGAATCTAGCTTTTTCTTTTTTTGATCACGGGTATTCTAATTTCTTTATTCATCATGTTTTGAATGTATACTTTTGTTATGTATTTTGAGGATATCAGGGTAATTGGGATGAAGTCAATGTTTAAGGTGATTTGAAAGTAAACTAATATTTAAAAGTTTACATTCGAGAAAAGTAAAAAAGAGTCCTATATTTATGGGATTCTTTTTTACTTTTCTGATAACATTGTATTAATTGAATGTACAGGGTAATTTAGTAACGATT
This sequence comes from Bacillus sp. SRB_331, assembly GCF_003264175.1. Taxonomy (NCBI): domain Bacteria; kingdom Bacillati; phylum Bacillota; class Bacilli; order Caryophanales; family Bacillaceae; genus Bacillus; species Bacillus sp. SRB_331. The sequence goes on from NZ_NADV01000022.1 coordinate 603, forward strand.
TAAATATGTGAACCATTAGTTTACATGTATTAGAGTAATGGTTTCTTTATTGATTACGGTTTTATATGTAATGATTTCTTAGAGGTGAATAATATGAAATTAGGTTCGCAATTAAAAAAGTTTCGTGAATCAAAAAGCTTTTCACAAGAAGATGTAGCTCAAAAGGTTGGAGTGACTAGACAAGCTGTTTATAAATGGGAGAGCAATAAAAGTTATCCTGATATTGATAATTTGATTTTACTTAGTGAATTGTATGAAGTAACAATTGATGAGTTAATAAAGGAATCAGAGGATGTTAGAGAGGAGTTAGATAAAAAGGATAAGGATGAATGTGAGGACGATGATGATGAAAATGATTTTGCCTTTTTTATAGGTATTGCTCTTATATTTATAGGGATATTTATTGGCATTGAAGGAATATCTTTATTTATAACTATATTGGGAATGCTGATAATGGTATTTTATAGTGATGTGAAAAAAGCAATTATTAATGAATTTAAAATAAAAAGAAGGCCGAACTAGATTTTTTTCTAGTTTGATCTTCTTTTTATTTTATGTAAACAAATATTCAAAAGTTTACTTTCAGTAATACTAAAAAAGGTTTTTTAAGTTAATAAGATTTTTTGATGTTATTATATTCTTTTAAAATTTGTTAAAACGAAGTAAAATATTACCACAATAATATATAATCATTTTTTGATAGAAAGGAAATAAAAATGAATAAACAACAAAAAATAGCTTTAATTGATGATTTAATAGGAAGAATCGGATCCCTTTTACCTTTAGATTATAATGGGATATCAAATTTACAAAAAGAAACTGAAATGATCATAAAAAATATTGTTGAAGAATCTTCATCTGATTATATAGATTCTATAAATAATATACGTTTCTCTCCCAGCGTTTATCCAGCCAGTCCTAGCTTAGAATCTGATGTGTGGCATTCTGGAATCGAAAGGTTTTTAGGTTTGCTTGGTACGATTAAAAGAGAGATAGAATTATTTAGTATTGATATTGTAGAAAAAATGGATGAAATAAAATCTGAACAAGTAACAACAATAAAAACTAATAAAGTATTTATTGTTCATGGTCATGATGATGCTATGAAGCTAGATGTAGCTAGAACGATAGAAAAGTTAAAATTAGAAGCTATTATTTTGCATGAACAAGATGATGAAGGAAAGACAGTTATAGAAAAATTTGAATCTAATGCTATTGATTGTAATTTTGCCGTTATTTTATTGTCTCCTGATGATATGGCTTTTCCGAAAGGAAAAGAGGAAGATACAAAATATAGGGCTAGACAAAATGTTATTTTAGAATTAGGGTATTTTATTGGTTCAATAGGGCGTAAAAGTGTATTGACTTTAGTAAAAGATGATCCATCTAGTAAATTAGAAATACCTTCTGATTATGCTGGAGTTGTTTATACTCAATATGATGGAAATGGTGGATGGAAGTCAGCTTTAGTTAAGGCATTAAAAGCAAATGGTTATAGTGTTGATGCAAATGATTTATTCTAATAATGATTTATTTTTAAGTAAGATACTTTAAAAAAAGTATCTTATTTTTTTTAAATATAAATAGCAATCGGAACTATTTGTAGCGCTGGTCCCTTTACCTCAAAAGTTAATTTAGGAAGTTGCAAATTCATAGTTTGAATTGGATTAAATTGTTGAATTAGTTCTTGTTTAATTTGATTTGGTAAAAGCCCTAAACTTGTACCTCTTAGTAGATTAATAGATTCTTCACTTGATTCATCAAGACTTTTTATTACTTTTCCTAAGACTGTAAAGTGACCATCAATTAAATCTGCAGGTGTTTTATTTGTTAAATATTCATATTCTACTGGTACAACAGCTTTTATATTTTTAATTTCATGATTTATGGTTCCTACTAAATCTAATGTATTACCGTTTGAAATTTTTGTAATGAATTTCTTCATTTCGTTTGTTACATTTTGTGGTTTGTTTTTTGTTTTTGGATTTGGTGCTTGTTCGAATAAAGATGCTACTTCCATAAATTCTATAAACCCTTCAATTGTTGCAATCAATGGATTTTTTGTTAACAAGGCAGTAAATTCTACGAAATCTCCTGTTTCTAATTCGTTTATTTCAAAAGAATTATTAAGAGTTTTTAAAAATTTACGATTTTTAAGTTCATCTCGTAGTTTTGAGAATAAAGCTGATGGTGTAAAAATCTTTTTTTCATTAGGGTCTTTATGTATTGATAAAAATAATAGATCCTTATTTTCATTTGATTGATTAGATGTATCGTTAATATCAATTTTTTCAACATTTGAAAAACCTTGTTCGATAATAGTTAAAAGATCAAAAACTATTTTTTGATTTAAATAAATGGGAATTGATAACTGGCGATTTTCCATTGTGTCCTCCATTGATTATGTGACATAAATGTTTATAATACGTGGGCTTTTTATGTACATATTAAAGTTATATAGAAATCATAACACAAGAAATTATTATGGTGAGAGGAAAAATAATCGGTAAGTGTCAATGGTAAGCGGACTGGAATGGTTCAGCGGTTTGTGCTGATCCATGAAAGGAGCATTAAGGAATTGACACGTGTATCTGATTCTCCAACCTCTTGGCAGTTCCTCAAAACAATTTGTTTTGGGGATGCCAACCGGCGAGGGAGCCCCTCAAGGATTTGAGGGGTTGGGGAGTTCGATTGATGGGGTCAAGGGGAAGAGTTCCCCTTGTAGGTTCGGACAAAGTCCGAGGTATTTTGCTATGCTAAGCATGGCTCGGCGGAGCCGACAAGCGTCGCAGACCCCTATCGATTTTGATGCGAAAGTGTCAGAATAAGTATAGGGTTACGTCAATTGACACAATTTCGTCGCCTTGCTAGACTTATTATATCAATTAATCTAGGAGAAGTGGTGGCACTTTATGTTGTTCTTTATTTTATTTAATCAATCTCACCAAAGTTCATTGAGCCATCCAGATTAGAAAAAAATATCTATTTTGTACAAAAGGACATTCGAGTAGTATACGAGGATGTCTTTCAAGAAGCGATAGATAAGTATAATGAGAAACAAAAACGGAATGACCGCAAAATTAAGAATTACTATGACAAGATAAAAAAAGATACAAAGACACATGAGCAACGAGAATTGGTTGTAGCGGTTAGAGAAGGCAAAAATGACCCAAAGTATAGGGGAGCGAAAAAAGAAGCGTTAAAACGGTATGCTGAGGTGTTTCAAGAGAGAAATCAGAATCTAGCTGTCTATAACATGGTTTTACATGGTGATGAAGCCAATCCGCATTTACATATTAATTAATTATGTATCGAACTTTGAAAGTAATCGTGGGTTAACAAAACGTGTTGGAATGGATAGAGCGTTGCAATAGCCAAGGTATTGAAGGAAAAGGAACTGAATTAATTATGTTTGGCGTGTATTAAAGACAGCATATATTGAGCAATCAGATATTGTTTCAAAAACGAGATCATGATTATGGGATGGAGCGTTAAAAGAGTAGATGTTTTCAATTGATGAGGATTAAAGTTTTATGTAGAAATTTGTGGTAAAATGAAAAAAAGAAACTTTGCTGCGAACAAAGTTTCTTAAAAATTTTCCAGGTAGGAAACCACCCTAACCAAGAAAAATGCTTCTTAAAATAACTATTTATATTTTATCAAACAATACACGTTTTGGGAATGATAATATAGTTATTTGTTTTATTAAATATACATAAAAAATATTGGTTTTGGTTTCCTTCTGACATAATAGGAGGATAACGGTGAATAAAATTTTAGACTTCGGACAAGCTGAAAAAAATGCTAGACAAAGAGATTTAGAGTCTGAAAGAAAACAGTATGAAAATGATTTTGGTTTTTCAAAAGAGGAAATTGAGAAGGCGATGGAAGTAATTTCTCAAGCAACTGGTGAAGAGTTGTATTTAGGAAAGAAGAAAAAACCATCATCTAAAATTAGGTTTTCTCAATTTATCCAAGAAAACTGGAAGTTTTTAAGAGATGAAAAATATTTTACTAGTGAGGAAAAAGTATTTTTAACAGATTTACAATGTAATGTAAGTATGTATTCTAATGCGATCGTAGATGATGTTAAGAAGAAACTTCCTTGTGCGCTAACTATTGTAACAATTGCCGAGATTTTGAAAACATCAAGACCAAAAATTAGTAGAGTAGTTAATTCTTTGATTAAAAAAGGTGTCTTATCAAAATCGATATCAGGAGATTTTAAAGATAACCAGCAAGCAAAAGATTATGTTTTGTTTGTAAATCCAAACATTATTATTTCAGGTAGTAAAGATGACGTTTCAGAACATTTAGTTTTACAATTCAAAAATGTAATGAGTAAAAATACTGTCTTAAATAAGTTACCCATTAAATTATTTTAGAGTCGTTTTTACGGCTCTTTTTTTATTTGAATTTATTACCAATAGTACCGTATCAAATTTGATACGGTACCGTATCAAATTTGATACGCTAATAAAAAGTATGAATTGTATATATTACTAGGCTTAATCTACTTTTTGTATTTATAACTATCTCACTCTATATATATGGGCTAAAAGTTCCGCAAGGAACGGGTCGTATTTTTGAGAAAAACACTCAAAAATCTCCACCCTCATAATCAAAAAGTAGGTTCGTTCATACTCACCTAAAGGCTATCGCCTTTTCTTTTTGATTATGTCCTTGCAAAACTTTTTTCGGCTCGATATGCTTTTTTCGCCAAGCCGACAGACAAAACGCAAGATAATGGTTATCGACTTGGATAAGCAAGTATACGAGCCGAATCGCTTAGATCAATCGTTCAAAAATAGTTTTTATTTGAAATTTGGATACGTTAAGTTCATGGGGTTTCGTCCCCAAACGACGAGCCAGCACTCTAGCCAAAACACAAGAAATGAGCAAAAATTAAAGTTGTTTCTTATTCATCTGACAATTAACAAATGAAGAACAGCTGAAGAATATACAGGAGAACAAAAGAATAACAAGAAATTATTGTTATAATGCCTTTATTCTTTATTAGGAAAGTACTAAGAGAATAGGAGGAGAACAGATGTCTGAACAGTATACCCGGATGGCTTATTGGGGGAAGGATGTAGCAAATCGCTTAGGAATTGGTCGAAGCACTTTAACTAAATGGTGTCTTGCATTAGAAAATCAAGGATATTCTTTCGTCAGAGGAGAGAACAATAGTAGAGCTTTCATAGAACAGGATATTTTTGTTTTACAACATATGAAAGAATTAGTTCAAGCTAAGAATTTAACATTAGATACTGCTGTAAACGTTATATTATCAAGGTTTGATTTTGATAGAAGAACAGATGGTGTTCGTGAAGAGAACACCTTATCTAAAACTGAAGATAGTCATGCAATTCAATCACAAGAACAACTTGGAGAACAAGAAAATAAAGGAATGGTCCTTTTATTTCAACATATGGAAAAAATGGAATCTGAATTTTTAGTAATGAAACAAGAACTACAAGATATAAAAACTCAAAATGAATATTTAAAAGAAATAATTCGCAATCAAGAGAAACAACAAGCTCAAATAGAACATAATCGTTTTAGTAAAGAAGTTAAGCGTGATGAACAACTTATGTTGCTTATTCGTGATATGCAGGAAACAAAGAAGATGATAGTAGCCTCAGAACAGAAGAAATCGTTTTGGAATCGTTTATTTGGTAAATAAAATTTAAAAGTAATAATGTTGAAAAAAGAAGATATCCAAACTAGAGAATGACTAGATCCTGGATATCTTTTTTTATTACTAGAAGTACAGATAGCCAAACAAAAAAACACGCTAAGAGTATGCAAGATTTTATACAGTTTTTCGGCTAATCCAATAACAAAGAAGAACCCTAAAACCATGCCAGGATAGGAATGTATAAAAAATGCATAGGTCGATAGAACAAAGAAAGGAGGTTCCCTTGTAAGGGTAAGATTCCTCCTTGTCCTTGCTACCAATAATGATGCGTTATGTTAACCGGACATGCATACATATGCATTCAACCCTTTCGGATCTTCTTCAACTAAAGGGCCATATTGCTGAATATTTGCCTGTAGGAAGAACAAAAATTTGAACAGAATCATTAGGAGTAAAAAGGGGGAATGAAAAATATCCCCCTTTTTACTATGACTTATATCCGAATAAATCACTTTCAAAAGACACATAAGAAAAAAGCTTTAAAAGACGCAGTATAACAATAATGCAACCTTAAGTTGACAAAGTGCATTCGCTACGTGATAGAAAGAACAGCAATGCTTTTATACAATATAACTAACAAAATGAGAGGGGTTAAAGTAAATGAAATTTGGTGAAAAACTTTTTAAGCTTAGAAAAGAAAATGGATTTTCTCAAGAAACTTTAGCTGAAAAATTAAACACCTCAAGACAAGCAATTAGCAAATGGGAAAATGGTCAAGGATTTCCCGAAACAGAAAAGCTCTTAATGATTGGAAATATCTTTGAGGTATCTATTGATTACTTATTGAAAGATTCTGTTGAGGACAATGAAGGAAATGAAGAAGGTTATTATGTAAATAGAGAAATGGCAGAAGGTTTTTTGATAAGCACACAAAAAACTGCTAAGCATATTGGGTTAGGTTTTGGTTTTTTTGCATTGGCGTTTGAACCATATTTAATTTTAGGGAAAAACTCAATGTTAGGAATACTCCTAATTATTGTCATTGCAACATTAGGGATTATTTCTTTTGCAACATTAGGATTTGATCAAGGACAATATACAATTCTCAAAAAAGAAGTTTTATTGTTTGATTCAAATTATTTTAAAGAGCTAACAGTAAGATATGAGGGCTTTAAAAGAAAATATTTAGGTATATTGGTGATTGGAACTTGTTTACTGGCGGTGGGATTCTTAGCTTTTGCTTTGGAGAAAAAATTAGAGATGGGAATTTTGACTCCTTATTATCCAATTTTTGTGTTTTTAATAGCCGTTGGTCTATATATGTCAGTTCGTACTCTTACAATTCTTTCTGCATATCAATTATTGGTAAATAACGATGAACATACAAGCCGATTTAGTTTTAAATTAAAACAGAAAGCAAAGAAAAAATTTGATGAGTTTTAAAGATAAACTTTTCTTCAATATAATGGGGACATTTTCTTTTTAAAAAAGGAACGAGCGAACCAGAAGGATACTCTAAAAATGAAGGTAAAGTATATACGAGGGGGATTAGAAATTGATTTGGACATATTTTATTATCTTTTTGTTGGCAGCAATTCCTTTTTTTGAAGTATCAATGATAGTGCCAATTGCAATTATCGGCGGTATTCCAGCAGTTCCAGTTATTATTATTGCATTTTTAGGGAATTTATTAACTATAATTTTACTTATCGTGTTTATAGACTCGATTCGCAATTGGCGTAAAAAGAAAAAAACTAATGAAGAAATAAATGAATCCAAAAGTCATCAACGCGCTAAGAAAATTTGGGGAAAATATGGTTTACCAGGTTTAGCGTTTATTGGACCGTTTTTTGTAGGTAGTCATTTAACAGCATTATTAGCTGTCACATTTGGCGGTACACGTTTGAAAACTTTAGTATTAATGACAGCAAGTATTGCGTTTTGGGCAATCTCACTTGGTAGCGCAGCGTATTTGGGCTTTGATTTTTTAGTGAAAGATGAAGATGATTTTGGTTTTATCACAAGACTTTTAAATCGATAAAAACAAACATTCTTCCAGAAACGGACGCTTTAATTGAGCAAGAAACTAAAAACTTTTAACTTCCGCTTTCGGATTTTATGTAAACATACCTCAATGATAAAGGAGTTGGTATGTTGTTTAGAAAGTTTATAAGAAGATATGTCTGTTTAGTTTGTGGCTATAATTGTTTACCAGGACCATTCTATATTAGAGAAGGAATCCCAAACGTAAGTTTAATATGTGCTTGTTGCGCTTTTCAACCAGGATATGATGATGAAGAACTCGGGTGGACTATTGAAGCATATCGTGAGAATTGGCTTCAAGAAGGAGCTATATGGTTTGATCCAAAAAAGAGGCCAAAGTATTGGGATTTAAAGCAACAGCTAGCTAACATTAATATAAAAGATTAACTACCGATAAGTGGTGTTATGTTAACTGAACATGTATATGTTGTACATTATGAATCTTCATATTTTGAGATAAACATAGATGTGATAGGATGGT
>NZ_NADV01000186.1:0-273 GCF_003264175.1 Bacillus sp. SRB_331
TGGGCGCCTGCTGCCTTCCTTAGATGTGGTAGCCAATTCTCAAGCTCCCTCTCCGGAATCGAACCCTAATTCTCCGTCACCCGTCACCACCATGGTAGGCCACTATCCTACCATCGAAAGTTGATAGGGCAGAAATTTGAATGATGCGTCGCCGGCACGATGGCCGTGCGATCCGTCGAGTTATCATGAATCATCGCAGCAACGGGCAGAGCCCGCGTCGACCTTTTATCTAATAAATGCATCCCTTCCAGAAGTCGGGGTTTGTTGCACGTA
>NZ_NADV01000187.1:0-651 GCF_003264175.1 Bacillus sp. SRB_331
CATAAAGTCATATACAATCAACGCGAATTGCTGTTCTTTAGCAGCTGCTAATCCTGCATTATGCAGCAATCTTAACAATGCATGCGTAGTACTATGAGCGGGTCTGCACCCGAATTGGTTATCAGGTATGTGCTTTTCCGCTTGGTGTCTTATTCTGTGTTCAATAATCCCTTCTACCAGTTTGGCTATATTAGGCAATAATGATATAGGTATATATTAAACTAGATTATCTTTAGGTAATGGTCTGATTTTCGCTATTTTCATATCTTGTGGGAAGTATCCTAAATCTATAATATCGTTATTAATTGAATTCAGCAACGCGTATTTGTTCATATCATTTTTGCATAATTCTTTGATGAGACTATTCGGTATTCCATCAATTCCTCCTGCTGATTTCCTATTGGCCTTAACAACTGCCCTTTCTAGCTCTCTCAAAGTAATCTTTTCCGGTGGTTGAGAGATTCTCTCTTTCCATAGTTTTTCAATGAGTAGATCGTGTTCACGCTGTTCATGCTCATTGAGGTTAAGGTCTGCTTCGCTGTAGATTGCCTCAAAACTGTCAGCTCTTTTTTCTGCTACATCTTTTGCATCACCTTAATGTGTATCGTACTTTCTTCGCCGTTTGTTGGTTTCAGGACTTATCTTCTTTAC
>NZ_NADV01000188.1:0-436 GCF_003264175.1 Bacillus sp. SRB_331
AACATCGGACTAACAGCTTTCATTGACCTATTGCAAAATAGAATTAAGCACAAATATGTTAGACAGAATAGATGCAAATTCTGGACCACGAAACTCAAAATTGCGTTAAACTTGCGAAATAAACTCAAGCGCAAACACCAGGAAGCCATACTGAAATGCAAAAGCCAGCAATTTATTGCACGGCAGCACACCGAAATGCGAAAAGCGGAAATATCATTGAGGAAACAATTTCAGAAAGCGAAAAATGCAAGCCTTAGAACGGAAGTTAAACAGGCATGTATGGACGAAACAGGAGCCAAAATATGGAGCCTGGTAAAGAAGATAAGTCCTCAAACCAACAAACGGAGACGAAAGTACGAAACACAGAAAGTTGATGCAAAAGATGAAGCGGAAAAAATAGCAGACAGTTTTGAGTCAATCTACAGCGAAGCAGACA
>NZ_NADV01000189.1:0-323 GCF_003264175.1 Bacillus sp. SRB_331
GACCTAGTATTATAGGGGCCTACAGAAAACACTGGCCGCACTAACTGGCCAAGAAACTGCGGCCAGGTAGTGCGGCCAGTGTTTTCTGTAGGCCCCTTGTTTAAAGGTTTGGTCAATATGTCTGCGACCATCTCGCTGGTGGGGCAATATTTGACCATGATCCTTCCTTCTTCGACCTTCTCTCGAATGAAGTGGTGTCGTACGTCAATATGTTTCGTACGGGATTTACTCGACCTGTTGTTTTCGAGGAAAATCGCCCCTTGGTCATCTTGGTTGATAACTGAGGTTTTGCTCTGATTGAGCTTCAGTTCAAACATTGAATC
>NZ_NADV01000190.1:0-402 GCF_003264175.1 Bacillus sp. SRB_331
TTCCGTTGAATATGAAAGGACTTCAGAAGATGCTTCCAGAATTGGGCAACGAACTGGGGCCCTCTATCAGACACAATATCAGTCGGAAGACCGTGTAACTTAAAAATGTTGGCGAAAACTAGATTAGCCAGATCACAACTGGTAACGGTTTCATTGCATGGGATGAAATGAGCCATTTTTGTGTATCGGTCAACCACCACCAGTATGCTGTCAAAACCTGCGGATTTAGGAAGTTTAACAATGAAATCCATAGAAATTGATGACCATGGGTGAGAGGGAATGGGAAGCGGGAGTAATAAACCCGAGGGCTTGCGGCGAGGAACTTTCGAATGGAGAATCATGGCAAGAAGATAGAATTTGTAATTGATTTGTTTTGTTGTCGACGCGCTCAGGTTCCACTGG
>NZ_NADV01000191.1:0-298 GCF_003264175.1 Bacillus sp. SRB_331
GGGGTCACCCGCGGATTACATGTTACGGCATGGGGGTTGCCTTATATACCTTTCGTGGTCAGACTTCCCCGCCTGACTGGATTGTTTCGTCTTCTTCCTTCTCTCTCAACTGTCTTATCTCGTTTCTATGCTCACCAGTCAGAGGATAATCTAGGAAGTCGCACGGGGGCTGGAAGGTCATGGGGGTCGCTCCTAAACAGGGGGATACTGTCATGATCCAAAAGTCTTAGGTATATAAGGACCCGAGAATGATGGCCATGTGCCATCATAGTGCGGGATTAGTCATTTGATGTCTGGT
>NZ_NADV01000192.1:0-420 GCF_003264175.1 Bacillus sp. SRB_331
GTTCAAAGCTGCAAAGCTGGTGCACAGCAAACCACATTAAGATACAATGGCTGAAAACCCACTTATTATTCAATGAACATGCTCATAGAGACCAAATAACTGTCAACGAGCATAAAATCAAAACAACAGACACAATCAAGTATTTAGGGGCAACCCTAACAGCAAATGACGAGAATCACCACTCAACAATCAAAATCGATCTCAAAGAAGTAGCAAAGGACATTAAAACCAGATGCAAATTAATGAGAGGGCTACGAAAATATGGAATTCCAGTTTCGACCTTTCAAAAAATATGTCGAGGATTCATAGGCGGAAAACTCAATTACTACCTGCCATGGCTTGCAGCGGAAATACACCAAACCATGAAGACCACTCTGAACCCGATGGAAATTGCATATAGAGACTATATGAGAACATATA
>NZ_NADV01000023.1:0-573 GCF_003264175.1 Bacillus sp. SRB_331
TCGTTAGCAGAAATCACTATATCTAAAAATCTATAAAAGTCCCTTCAAAAGATTTAAAGGGACTTTTATAACATTTTCCTTAACTTAATAATTATAGCCTACAATCTATACAATTTTATTTTTCTCTTTTATCTAAGTCGCGTAATAACAAGATGTGCTGAAACAGACTCTGTTCCTCCAGCCAGAGGAGTAATGGTTAATGCTGTGGATTCGCTAGCTGGATTTCGTACAGTGAGTATTGAATCGATGACCGATGTTTGCACAAGAGCTATTCCTACTATCTGAGAAGTGCCAGTTGCTCGACCAACTACCGTATAAGTTAATTCAACAGCTCCTGCTCCCGAATCAAGAGTTAAAACTAGTTGACCCGCTTCGCTCACACTCACCTGAAACAAGACCTGATAAGTACCGATTGCAGACAAATTAAATGTATCGGCGCTAGTACGGACAATCCCTCCTCCATTAAAAGGTCCATCTCTTGGAAAATCTACGTCTCCACCGGCTGCAACTGTTGCAGCATTATCAGGCGGCATCAACGCATAAAAATCAGCAAAATCTAATGCTCCTCCCGTT
>NZ_NADV01000023.1:681-8178 GCF_003264175.1 Bacillus sp. SRB_331
TGTAATCCTGTTGCTCCTGTTGGTCCTTGTAATCCTGTTGCTCCTGTTGCTCCTAACTGAGCTAAGAGCAAAATAATTTTTTGAATTAATTGTGTTTGCACCTGTCTTGTAGTGTTATCAATAACAAATAAATTAATAAGAGATAATAAATTATTTACTAGTGTTTGTAATTCAGTTGTTAAAACAATAAAATTAAGTGAAGGTGCCGTTAAAATAGTAATTAGATTCTTAATAATAGATACAAGATCTGCTTGTTGTTGTTGATTTAAAAATCCCACTTGTGCAAATGCTAATAATTGATTCAGAATAAGAATTAATTTCCCTATATTTTGAGGCGTAGGTGCTGTAAATACTACTGGTATAGATACAATGAATTCATTAAGAATATTTGTCCAATTAATCAGTGCTGTTGATGTCAAAGGAATCATATCTTGTCTTTCAATCGGAAGACAATTACAAAAATTAGGCGGGCATTTTTTCCTGCAATTTGACATATTAATCACTTCCTTTAAATTTATACATATATATACAATATATCTAATGAATCAATGATTTCTTTTGAACCTATACAAGCATCTATAAATTACAAAAAGGCTTGTCTACATAAAAAATAATAAATCTGTTTATATAATAAAAAACATATCCCTCCAAAAAGCTTTCAACATCCATACTCTATTTATTATCAGTTAACATAACGTATCATTATCGGTAGCAAATAAACAGGCTTACTCCTTGTTATATAAGGAGTAAGCCTGTTTATTTATTGAATAAACGGTTCCACAAAGAACTTTTTTGTTTTGTCGTTGCAAGCTGTTGAATACTTCGTATATTTTCCATCAACATTTTATCTCTTTCATTTGCTCTGTTTTCTTGTCGAGTAAGTTGATATTCCATACGTTCTAGAATTTCTCTATCACTTTTTCTTTCCTTCTCCATCTCTTCAATTTTTTCTAATAGGTGTCTATTAAGTTTGTCTTGCTCTTTTATATAATCTATTAAACTTTGTATAGATTCATTTGTCACAGAAGTTAGAGAACGGCTAGGAGAGTGGGTTTCGCTTTTAGATTCTTGTTGTATTTCTTGGAGAGCATCCCCCGTTCTTGATGAAGAGCGGTTTCCTTTACGCTTAGATATAATAACTTTTGCAGCTTGTTCTAAGTTGAATTTTTGCTCTTGTACTAAACTTTTAAACAGTATAAGTGTATCTTGATCATAGCGAGTATAATAGCGAGTACCATCATCATTTTTCTCCCAGTAATATCCGTTCTTTTCTAGCGCGGCAGCCCACTTTCTTAAAGTACTTACCCCGATATTTAATCGTTCACTCATTTCTTTGTTTAACAAGACATATTCATATTCTTTCAAGCTATCACCTCACTCTTTAGAATATCATAAATTTTCTTTTGGGCGATCTTCACCCGCTCTTCAATGATTATTCGAAAATTTAAAAGAATTCCCTTTGATTTTAAAATTGGCCAGAGTAGAATACAGTAAATCAACTAACTTTTTTATACAAGATTTTATACAAATTTTTGTACTAATACAGGATATTCGTAAACCTGAAAAACCTTAGTATTTCCACAATGTATAAAATCATGTATAAGATGATAAATAAATAAAAAGAGAAATCCTAGTTATATCAATAGATTTCGCTTTTTATTTGCTACTGATAATGGGACGTTATGTTAACTTCACATGTATGAAGTATTCATAAATTATCATTCAGACATCATACCCTTATTCATCTTTTTTATTAGGTTCTTGAATTTGAAGTAGTTCAACAAAAACATTCAACATTTCTTGTATTTGAATTCGATTGTCTACAAAATGTTGCAAATTAAATCCATTAAAAATAGCCATGCTTGTTGTTGCTAAAGTTCTAGCATCTAATGGACTTCCGACAATACCTTCGTCCTTCATTTTTTGAAAAAAATGTGTAAGAAATGACCTCCATTCCTCCATCTGAAGAATAAGCATCTCTTTTATTTGTGGTAATTCATTCGAAACCATACATCCTTGGAGAAGCATAGGAGAAGACCCCTTTTCATAAGACTCATTTACTAAACGCATGGAGTATTCTTTAAATGTATTTAGCAAATCTTGATCTTTTCCATTAAGAGCTTCCTTTAAATCTTCAAAATAAAAATCTATACCTTCTTTTATCAACTTTAGCAAGAACTCCTCTTTGTTGGGAAAATGAACATAAAAAGCCCCTTTAGAGTATCCAGCATGTTTTACAATTTGATCAATGCTTGTCCTAGAATAGCCTTGTTTAGAAAATAATTCAATCCCCGATTGCATTATTTTGTTAATCGTATTTTCTGATTGTTTTTGATGATAATTCACCATAGTACCCCCTTTTCGAAAAGGAAACTGAATATTTGATTAATTTTAGTATATTCCTCAGCATACAATAAATTAATTAATACTGACTAGTTAGTATTAATAACATCTATATTAAAAAGGGGGAATTTATTTTGTTACGTCGCTTATCTATTTGTACTTTACTAACAGCTTTTATGTTTAGTTTGTTTACATTTAGTGGATCTGCTTTCGCGGCTACGAATACCACTGAAAATGAAACTGTAGTAACAGCTTGCACAAAAGGAGGTACGGTAGGTATATATGGTGCAAAAATGCGCAGTTTTTCCAGCGTCGGATCGTCTGTTTTATACACATTTCCTAGTGGTAAGAAAATTACTGGAACATGGGTAAAAGGTGAGTATGTTCAAGGTCATTACAGTAATTCTAATCAGTGGTTAAAAGTTACCTATAACGGGAAGACAGGTTATGTATCTCACACAACATTATATAACATTTGCCAATAAGGGTAGCATCAGGATTTTGTGGATTTACCCTATTAATACTTAACTAATTTTGCTTCAAATAAGACTCGATAGCGTCCCGAAAATGCTATAAACAACTTAACGTTGTAAATCCGCATTTTCCGGACGCTACCCCAAGATAAAAAAAGTAATTACTTCTGATAACGATAATTATGGACAGCTTATTTTTTTTGTTTAAAAGTATTGTTCTTTTCTTTAGGTCTTCCCATTGCTTTTTGGCTAGAGTGTTGGCTCGTCGTGTGGGGACGAAACCCCACGTATTGCGTATCAACATATCGTATAAAAACTATTTTTTGAACGATTGATCTAAGCGGTTCGGCTCGTATACTTGCTTGTCCAAGTCGAGAACCATTACTTTGCTTTTTGTCTGTCGGCTTGGCGAGAAAAGCACACGAGCCGAAAAAAGTTTTGCAAGGACAGAATCAAAAAGAAAAGGCGATAGCCTTTAGGTGAGGATAAACGAACCGAATTTTTGATTCTGAGGGTGGAGATTTTTGAGTGGTTTTCTCAAAAATACGACCCGTTCCTTGCGGAACTTTTAGCCCTATATATAAGAGTGAGATAGAGCAAATAAAAAAAGTCAGTAATACCAAGGGTTTATAGCATATGAGGTGTTACTTTTTCGTAACACCTGTGTTACTTTTTCGTAACACCTAAAAAAAGGAAAAACATAATAAAAAAAAGATGTCAATGGGAATTTGACATCTAAAATAAGTAGATTGGTAATTTATATTTTTTCTTAGACTCATCAATTTTAAAGTTCCTTAACGAATTTCTAAAAATATGTTGAGTTGCTTTATCTATTCCATCTTTAGGACTACAACACATAATATTAGGATTTACAAACCATGTACGACTTGTGCATGCACGACCATCTTCTGTTGTTATTCCTGCTGCTGCAACTCCTAAAACCCCTTTTTCAAATAAACCATTCATCGTTAAAGAAACATTTTTTCTTGCCATTTTAAAACGTTCAGCTAAATATGTAGGTGATGCTGGAGTAGTTGTATCTACATTGTCCTTATCAATTTTTTGAATAATAACGTTAGTTTTAAATTCCACATATGGAGCCAGTTTAAATAAAAATGCTTCTTCCTTGCTACTCAAATACTCAATTTCAGTAAGATAATTAACGTTATCCATAATTAACTGCACAAACCTCACCCGATCTGTAGGTTTTTTCTTTTTCCCTATGAAATACTCATCTCCACCAGTTGTTTTACTTAATAACTGCAAGAGCATTGTTTTCTCTTCTTCTGAGTAACCACCGGCTTGCAACTGATCATAAATACTATCAATCTTACTATCTCTTAATTTCGCTTTTTTTTCAGCTTGTCCAAAATCTACAACTTTTGTCATAAAATAATTCTCTCCCTTAGTGGAAGGAATCAACTTTTATATGTTAGAATGTATATAGAATATATATCGGTTGATCCCAACCTTATTATGAAAAACCGCCTGCCGACCAAAGCATGGGCGGTTTTTCTCGTTTGTATGTCTTTCTCTATAATAACATGAAACCCCTTGTTAAAGCTTTCTGTCTCTTACAAAAACACAACATTCAACCCTCTTTTTCTTCTTCGAACTAATGCAATTCAATACTTTCATCATTATCACTCTTATCTTTCCTTATCAAAATCTCGATGTCTGCTTATTTCTTTCTTATGTTCACGTTCAAATTGATTATCTACTCCCTTGCTACCCAATTCATTTTTAACAATCTCTCTAAACGCCTTAAATTGCTCTTTAAAAACTTTTTTCGTTTGTACATACAAAACTCTTATATTCTTCTGTAAACCCTTTATATGAGCTTTTAATGAGCTAATTTCTCTATTTAATACACCAACTTCTTTTTGTAATTGATTTTTTTCTTGTTTCAATGTTCGATTTTCTTCCATCCATCCCTTCGCATGTACTTTTAAACTCTCATTCTCTTTCACAAAATCTGTTTTTTTCAAACGCTCATAATCCTTTTTGATAGTAACCGCTGCATTCACTTGTTTTGTTAATTCTTGATATTGTTCCGGTGATAATACATAATTTCTTGTCTGTTTCTTCGTAATTTCAGCTTTACCGAACATTTTATCTTGTACTTCTGTTATTACTTCTCTACGCAAAAATGGAATTTTAACAGATTCATTTGGCACTTGATCTATAGCACTATCTAATTCTTTTTGCATTTGTTCTACTCTTTTTTCTAACTCTATATGACGCTGGCCAATTAACTGCAGTTTTTCACTTTCACTCTCTACCTGTTGTTTTACTATCTCTAATTCTTTGTACGTATCAACGACATCACTTTCCAAACTCTTTTTCGCTACTTGTAATTCATTTGTTTTCTCTTCAACATTTTTTAAATAATGATCAATCGTTTGTAACTGTGTTTCTTTTTCATGTACTTGATTTTCAACAGTTGACTTCGCTTCTGCATATTCCTTGTATTGACGGACTTTCATGTACTTATGAGAACCTACATTCGCTCGTTCAAAATTCGGAATATGCTCTTTAGCCAATTGTTCAATATAGGCCGTTTCTAATTGTCTCCAATTCGCAATTAACTTTCTTCCCGTTCCTTCGACACCTTGTTGTTGCAATGCTCTATCCATTCCGACACGCCTCGTTAATCCTCGACTACTTTCGAAATTCGGTACATAGTTAATATGTAAATGCGGATTTGCTTCATCATCATGTAAAACCATGTTATAAACCGCTAGGTTTGGATTTCGCTCTTGAAACGCTTCAGCATAGCGCTTCAGTGCTTCTTTCTTCGCCTCTCTATACATTGGGTCGTCTTTACCTTCTCCAATCGCTACAACCAATTCTCGTTGCTCATGTGTCTTTTCATCTTTATGTATTTTGTCATAGTAGTCATCAATCTTACGGTCATTCCGTTTTTGTTTCTCGTTATACTTGTCCACCGCTTCCTGAAAAACATCTTTGTATACACTTCGGATGTCCTTTTGAACAAAGAAAATATTCTCATCTAATCTGGTCGGATCTATACCAGGATTCCCATGAATATTTTCTCTGTTATTATGGCTCAATGAACTTTGGTGAGATTGATTAAATGAGATAGAACCCAACATAAAATGCCACCACTTTCCCAGATTAATTGATACCATAAGTCTAGCAAGGCGACGAAATTGTGTCAATTGACGTAACCCTATACGTATTTTGACACTTTCGCATCAAAATCAATAGGGGTCTGCGACGCTTATCGGCTTTGCCGAGCCATGCCCAGGCATGGCAAAAACCATCTCGTAAACGTGACATAGTCGTCCTCCAATGGACGCTATTTATTCCACGTTTTCTTGACCACGAGCCTCTAAACCCTCAAACTCCCGAAGGCAATCCCACAGGGCAAAAACCGCCCTATGGGACCACCTCCCGTAGTTTGCATGAGGGTTCCCCTCATGGTAAAGAAACTTTCGCGGCATAACCGCTCAGTGGTTTCCCCTTAATGCTCCTTGCATGGATCAGCAAAAAAACGCTGAACCATTCCAGTCCGCTTACCGTTGACTAATATTTCAATTTATTTGTTTTTCATTGATTTAAAACTAAACACTTTGTTTAATTTTTAGACATATTATATAAATGTTTATTTATTTTTAACTGAGGTGAATTATTATGATAAATCCTTACTATATTGGAAACAGACAAGCAGGCCCAGTCTTTTCACTCCATGGAGCTCAAGTAACAATCCATGCAGTGCAACATGCAATGCAACATATGCCATACTATTATCATCCAGCTATACCTTATCATGAAACAATACAATATTATCCAGCTATAGAATATACATCTCAAAGTATATATCCTACTACTTTTACAACAATTCCATTTTATTAACATCCTCTTATTTTTAGTATGTTCGGCTTGGCGACATGCCGTCAATTGCCGAAATCCATTGATAAGTGGATAGCCGCTTTTAGTGTCATAGAAATCTAGAGTAAGAGTTAAATTCATGGACAGCCGATCTAAGCCGTTCGGCAGGTACAATTGCTAGTCCAAGTCGTGCTACCTAAATCCTCGTTTTTGTTATTCTCGAAAGTAAACTTTTGAATATTAGTTTACTTTCAGTGATAGAAGTAGAACCACATGCCCATCAACCCAATATTTTGGAGTACCTCCAAAATAAATTCACCTCAGATACAACAAAAGAGCCTTACCTCTGTAGGTAAGGCTTCACTAGTATAGTTGTATATATCTACATAACAATTAAGAAACTGTAAAAATATAACACAAAGAAGCAGAACCCTAACATTCCGCCTATAGCTAGTACCTGTTTAACCCAGCTTTTGAATTTCAGATTACTGTCAATAATCGCTTGCACTCTTTCCATATCCGTTTCCTCCTATTAAGGAGAACCCTTAAAGACTCTCACCTCGCTATGATAACATTAAAGAATAACTAATAGAGGTCTAATTTTTGTCTGAATATATAAATATGCAATATTGCATATAAGAATGTATTGATAAAAATGTAAGCGCTTACTATAATGAAAGCATAAAGATAAATCACATCTTAGCATCAACAATAGAGGAGGAAATAATATGGAAATCGCAATGGCAGTTTTAAAATTTGTAGGTGGAATCATTCCATTTGTACAAGAACTTTTAAAAGCAGTAATGTAAGTTCATTATTCCGCAAT
>NZ_NADV01000193.1:0-298 GCF_003264175.1 Bacillus sp. SRB_331
GCTTCTACACCGAGCACCCGCTCTAGATTGCTATTGCTTCAATAGCTGCAAGCGCTTTGCCAGAAAGCGTTTGAGGCCATTTTGGCCCCAAGCTATCCGCGCGCGGTCTCGGGCAGCTCGATCTTGACTTCGAGCACTTCGAGGGTGTCCTGGCGCTCCAGGTGCACCTTGATGTCATCGGCGTTGATCGACACGTACTTGGAAATCACGGCCAGCAGCTCGCGCTGCAGCGCGGGCAGGTAGTCGGGCGCGGCAGCGTTGCGGCCGCTGCGCTCGTGCGCCAGGATGATCTGCAGGC
>NZ_NADV01000194.1:0-324 GCF_003264175.1 Bacillus sp. SRB_331
AGTGAGGGCGCCCTTCGGGAAATCGATACGCGAAACGATCAGGACCAACATTGGGAGCCATAATTGCTGCAGATAACTCGGAATGACGAGAACTTATTGCAATCGGCCGACCAATCATGAAATTCTTCATCAGTCAATCTCCCTCCGAATCTAATTCTCTGTTCATCTCTTATACCAAACTCTGTTTAGCAAGAATATGTCACAGGTGCGGGATCGTTCGAACTCCTTGAGCCCCAAAAACCCAATAAAGTACACGATATGAAATTGTTATAGACTTATGTCAAGCTACAAAGGTCACGATGAGTTGGAGTTCCCGTCGCTTTG
>NZ_NADV01000024.1:0-21059 GCF_003264175.1 Bacillus sp. SRB_331
TATTTGATGTGCCTACTTTTATAACATCTATAAAAGATAATAAAAAACTACGTGGAAAGACCGCATTTTGTATAAAAATATACGTTAAGTTGATGGATGTGTGGTGCTACCCACTAGAAATCACACCCACAAATAATAATTAATAATCTACAAGTTCCCTCTTTAATGCAGTATTAATTATTTAACTCAGTATAATTAACAAAAATTAGAATTATTTTGTTAATTTACACAAAAGGTATTTTCTTTTACAGTAGTTACAAAAATATATTTTAAAAGAGGTGGATGGGTCTTGACAGATATTAAAAATGATTTCCTGAGAAGGAACTTCAACAGTTTAGAAGAGTTTGCTGATATAATTAGTGATATTTTGCGATGCCCTGTTACGATTGAAGATGTAAATCATCGTCTGCTCGCATATAGTACTCATGAAGAAAGAACAGACGCTGCGAGAGTTGCAACTATTATAGGACGGCGTGTACCTGAAAAAATTATTAGTAACTTGTGGAAAGAGGGTATCATACCTACTCTTTTGAAAAAACGTGAACCTATTCGTGTAAGGAAGATAGGTGATATTGGTCTTGGTGACAGGGTTGCAATTTCCATTTGGAATAAAGAGGAAGTTTTGGGGTTCATCTGGATTATGGAAGACGGACATCCCTTAACTGTGGAAAATTACACCTTACTGAAAAAAGCTGCAGAGGCCGTAAAAAGCAAATTAATACAAATTCAAGCTCGTAAAAATAAAAAGGGCGAACGGTCACAAGAATTTTTTTGGAAATTACTAACTAATCATATACAAGTAAATGAAGAGATTATTGAAAATTTCCATCGGCTACACATTACTCCCGCATCTGTATTTACTATTATCGTATTCCATTTTGAACAAGAAATTATAGGCGAAACAGAAAGACAAATTTCTTATTTGTTAGAAACAAGCCAACATTTAGAGCCTTTACTTGGCACAATAGATCGTAATCGATTAATTCTTCTTACTTCATTAGACTCTGTTAATCGACCGTCCAATGAAATCAACGATTTCATTGAAATGTTTGTGCATAATATGGAAAAACGATTTGGTATTAAATATATCAGACCAGCGTTCAGTAGTGTTTATAGTGATTATCAAAAAGTTGGAAAAGCTTATAAAGAAGCTCTAACTGTTTTATCTATAAAGGAAAAATTCCCTTACGACACAGCAAATATCCACGGGTACCAAAATATGGGTATTTATCAATTGATTGACCTTCTCCTTGAGAAAAGAAAGTGTGAAGAGTATGAAAATCAAGCGTTACAAAAACTGTATGATTATGATCATAAGTATAATTGCAATCTTGTTGAGACGTTGGAAACCTTTTTGAACAAAGATAGCAATGTAGGTGAGGTAGCCAAAACCTTAAATATTCATCCTAATACATTAAGTTATAGACTTAAACGTATTTGTGAAATTAGTGAGATTGATTTAAAAGATCCAAATGAAAAAATGATTATGTTCTTAGATCTCAAACTAACAAAATTCATGTAGCAGCACCCTTTTGTGGAATTCCACAAAAGAGTGCTGCATTTTTCTTTTTTTTCAACAATGAAAAAGTATTTTTAATACCCTATACTTGGACTACAACTAAGTTACACAAAAATTAGTACAGGGAGAGAGCATTTAATAATTATTGGAGTATCAAAGAAAATAAAAAAATCATGAAGACCGTGTTTGCACTTACGCCTGTAGGAGTTATTGCATTTGTCAGGGCTGGATATAAGGTATTGATTGAAACAATTAGGCTGTAACTTTTTGGATTGGGAACTAGATACGGGTTGCAAATATTTCTTTTTCTAGAGTAATACTCCAATCATTTGATTTAAGAAATTAGCGGTAAAATAGTTAAACTGTCCTACTCCCTTGAGGAGATTGGATAGAAATATTATCTATTTCTCTTGTATTATCAGAAATCGTTTTCATATCTGTTTGTTTCTTTAATTGAGTAAGCTCGGCAGAGCATAAGGGATAAGTTAATCTTTTTCCAGCTTTTTTATAAGTAGCATTCCAAAGAGCAAGAACATGGTTAAATACAAAGCGACTGCAACCGATTGTTTTAGCAATTAATATTTCTTGTTTCTTATTCGGGTAGATACGAAATTTATATGCTTTATTTACTAAAATAAGTTGCACCTCACTTTTTTTGTATATCTACAGTATACAAAAAAACGTAGGCTTACGCCTACTGACATTCATCTCCCACCTAAAATTGGTGTTTCACACCTTCACATTTTTGAGGAAGGAGTCTTCTGTCAGAAACGATAGAATAGAGTAATTACTATATTTGTTATTATAAAACGAAAGGGGTTCCTATTATGAGAAATACTACTAATATACGGCGTATATCAATTACAATTATAGTAATTGTTGCAGTAGCGGTTAGCTATTTTGTGTACCAATCTCTTACTTCACCAGCAAGGGCCATAGCGAAACAAGAGAATCCAGTGCAATTAGCAAGTGAACAATCAAAAAATGAAATAAAGAAAGAAGCGCCAAGGCATTTTAATGGCCAGGAGAGAAAAGTTGCCTATCTTACTTTTGATGATGGTCCTGGTAAATATACAGCTGAATTGTTAAATGTTCTACAACAAAATGGTGCGAAAGCAACATTTTTTTTAATTGGTGAAAACGTGAAGCGGTTTCCCGATTTAGTGAGACGAGAGAAAGAAGAAGGCCATTATGTAGGAATGCACAGTATGACACATGACTTTAAGAAATTATATACCAATGGTGAGTATGTAAATGAAATGAAAGAAGATCAAAATTTAATAGCAAATATTCTGAAGGAATCTTCCAAATTAACACGTCCACCATATGGCTCCATGCCAGGACTAAATGAAGAACTTCGTAACAAAACAGTGGAAGCTGGTTTTACAGTTTGGGATTGGACAATTGACTCTTTAGATTGGAAGTATAACAAGATGCCTATTGATTCAGCTTCAGCTCAAATTGTTCAAAATGTACTGGCAGGTGCAACAGAACCACAAGAAGTTATTTTAATGCACGATATTCATCCGCAATCTGTTGCTGCTGTACCAGCTATCATAAAAGGATTAAAAGAAAAAGGATATGAACTTGAAGCGTATCATGAAGAGGAACATTTTCCAGTGAATTTTTGGCACGATAAACGTATTTGACATTGTAGGAGGGATTGAAATTGATTAATAGAAAAGCGATCCTAATAGGAATCTTGTTAATTGGATTTCTAGGGGGATGTTTGGGAGCAAAGCCAGAAGAGAAATTATACTTTGTTTTTGAAAAGGCAGCGGATCAAGAAAAAACGTTATCTGATAATGTAAAAAAATTAGAGCAGTTAGAAGCAAAGGGACAAGAATTGTATAATCAAATTATACAGAAAGGACAAGAGAATAACGAGGAAGCAATACCCCAAATAGAACAAGCTATTGCAAATGTATCTGAACGTGAGAAAGAGTTAGATAATGAAGAAGATGTATTAGAAAAAGCCCAAAAAGAAGTAACATCAGTTCTTAATGATATAAATAAAATCGAGGATGAAAAATTACAAGAACAAGCCAAGACAGTAGAAAAAGCTTATAAAAAACGTTATGATGCTTTTCTAAAAATGAATAGAAGTTACAAAAAATCTTTAATAATTGAAAAAGAACTTTATGAAAAGTTAAAAGATAAAGAAACAAAACTAAAAGAAATTAGTGAGAAAGTTAAAGCTTACAATGTAATAAATGAAGAAACACTAAAAGAAAAAGAAAAGTTCAATCAATACACTACAGAGTATAATAAAGAGAAATTAAGTTTTTATAAAGGCGCGAAGATTAAAATAAAAGAGCAAAAGTCAGAGAAATAATTATCAGTTTAAGTATCTTGACATTCTTCTATTTGCAGGCAAGTCACAAAGGTCTCCTCGGAGTTTCTTATATTGAAAATCTGTAAAAAGGATAAATTGGGATTGTGAAATGTTAGAAAGGGATATTCAAGCACTAGTTTAATTATATGGTATAATGTTAAAGTCGAAAAAGCATTTTATAGTGCTCTTTCGACTTTTTGGCTTTGTAACATAGAAGATAATTACAAATTAAGGAATTACTGTATAAAAATTTTGTTGTATAGATGTATTTTTTCTCATATTCATAGAGTTTTCATTTGTTTTCTGTTGATGATCACTTATGAGAAAAAGTAACTAAACATATCAGCAAAGTCTAAGGGAGGATTATACATGCCCACACCATTAAAGAAAAATAATCGTTATATGGTCGGATTAGATAGTTTAAGAGGACTAGCTATACTAGGTGTTGTGTTATATCATGTCAATTATAAGTGGATACCTGGGGGATTCCTAGGCGTTACGGTTTTCTTTGTGCTTTCGGGTTATTTAATTACCGATATTCTTGCTACTGAGTGGGAGAAATATAAAAGAATTGATTTGAAAAATTTCTGGTTACGTAGGGCAAGAAGATTACTTCCAGGAATGTTTGTTATGCTCATTATTGTTTTTGCATGGGTGACGTTATTTCATAGCTCCTTACTTGGAAAAATGCGAGGAGATTCATTAGCAGCAGTATTATATTTTAGTAACTGGTGGTACATTTATCATAAATTATCATATTTTGATAACTTTGGCCAACCTACGCCTTTAAATCATTTTTGGTCGTTGGCCGTTGAAGAGCAATTTTATGTAGTCTGGCCATTCATACTTAGCTTAGGATTCTACTACATAAAAAAGAAATCACGTATGGTACTATTTATTTTTTTAGGAGCAATTGCTTCAGCAATTGCAATGGCTGTACTGTATGAACCAGGAAGTGATCCTAGTAGAGTTTATTATGGTACCGATACAAGAGCGTTTTCTCTATTAATAGGGGCAGTACTCGCTCTACTTTGGCCAAGTAATAGACTTTCTAATAAAATTATTCCGTCAGCCCGTCTAGTTTTAGATGTAGTTGGGGGAATCGCTTTAATTATTATTTTAATTATGTTTTGGGAGACAAATCAATATGACTCATTCCTATATCGTGGAGGAATGTTATTTTTATCAGTTGTTACTGCTTTATTAGTAGCTAACCTTGCTCATCCAACTAGCAGAATTAGTGTGCTTTTAAGGTTTAAACCATTACGTTGGATTGGTATTCGGTCCTATGGAATATACCTTTGGCATTATCCGATTATCACATTGACAAGCTTGCAAGTTAGTACAGAAGGACCTCATCTTACTAAAGCCATTTTTCAAGTTTTTTTGATTCTACTTATGGCACATCTTTCGTGGGAGTTTATTGAAAATCCAATTCGTCAAGGTGCATTAAAGAATCTTCGTTTAAAGGACTTGAAAATAAGAGACTTAGCATGCGTTAATAGAGTTGCGTTAGCATGTACAATATTCCTTTCCATAACAGTTATCTTTGGTTTCTCAACAGCCGGCAAAGTAAAAGACAATTCTAAACAAGTTAGGACAGAGGCGGTACAAGTGAAAAAAAATGAGGAACCTGATCACCCAGTTACTAAGGAAGAGAAACCAGTTGATAAAACATTAGAGGACGAAAATAAAGATTCCCCTAAACAAATTAAACAACCTACAACTGTTACAGCCATTGGTGATTCAATTATGATTGATGTCTCTCCTTATTTAAAAGATGCTTTTCCTAATATTATAATTGATGCAAAAATTGGGAGACAAATGTCTCAAGCATTTGATACGGTAGAGAGAATGAAA
Organism: Bacillus sp. SRB_331; assembly: GCF_003264175.1. Classification (NCBI taxonomy): domain Bacteria; kingdom Bacillati; phylum Bacillota; class Bacilli; order Caryophanales; family Bacillaceae; genus Bacillus; species Bacillus sp. SRB_331. Next base: position 5,715 of record NZ_NADV01000024.1, read on the forward strand.
AAGGAAGGTACTTTAGGTAGTCATGTTATTATTGGATTAGGTACAAATGGAGCATTCACCACAGAGCAACTAGAATCGTTAATTCAGTTAATAGGTGATGAACGTGAAATTGTATTAGTTAATACTAGAATACCTCGTCCATGGGAGCCCGTAGTTAATGAGAAATTAAAAGAAGCCTCTTCCAAATTTCCCAATACTGTGCTAGTTGATTGGTATGCAGCAAGTGCTGGGAATCAATCATATTTCGAACCAGATGGAGTCCATTTGAACCCAAAAGGAGCAAAGGAATACGCTTCACTTGTAGTTAAATGTATTGATGAGTAATTTATTTCGCGGCGAGATAATTACCCAATCATTTTATTTTTTAGGTAGGGGAAGTAAAAACGTCTGTTTGTTATTTCTATTAGTGAGGTTTTGCTGTAAGACAATTTATTTAAATCCATAATCAATTAGCCTCAATAGTTGTTATAATAAGGAAAAATATGTTATTAGTTTGGAGTATAGTTGGATCAGAAATATTTATGCCTCTTAATTTTAAGACAAATCAAAGACTCCATTTTGAAAAAAGATTAATTAAAATGGAGTCTTTTTATGCTACTTGGTGTATACATCAGAACGATTTTGTCTTATTCGCATTCTTTTAAGTCTATATTTTCTGTTTCTGCGTAGCTTAGAAATATCTTGTGATAAAAACACAATTGTAATAATAACCCATACAAAATTAACTATAAAAGACGTTATTACAATTCTTTCTGTCAAAGATAAAAAGGAGACACACATGAAGAAAATTACAGCAATGAAAGGAATATTTTGTCTCATTCGTTTGGTAGTATACGATTTATTTTTATCATAATATGTCGTAATTGTACCTATAATCAATAATACAGGGGTAGTAATAAAGAATCCAAACCTCCAAAATCCTTTTTCAATAAACCAAGGGAAAGATGACATATTCGTGGAACAAATAAATAGGTTAGTTATTGGAGTAAATAATTGCATGAATGATAGGGTTATATTTAAGTTGGCTTGTTTCATTTTATTACACCTCCTAATAACTTTGTGGATAAAATTATATAAATTTGAGTTATACTTGGAAAAAAAAGCGTGTACTTGTTTCCATATGTAATTCTATATCACGAACTATTCCATTGTAATAATAACGATAAATGAAAATCGACAATACTACTACAAATAGAATAAACATAAGAATTATTACCGTCATAAAGTACAAACTAATTTTCCGTCTCATTGTCTGCTTCCATTCCACATATACCCTTTTCCCCATACCGTAAGGAGAAAATTGGGTTCAGAAGAACTAGATTCTATCTTCTGACGAAGACGACTGATATTCACATCTACTACCTTGGTATCCCCTACATAACTTATACCCCATATTTTATTTAAGAGTTCATCACGTGGAATTGGTTTTGTAGAATTTTCCATTAAATATTGTAGTATAATATACTCTGTTGGAGTTAAATCAATTACTACACCATCTCTATATAATTTTTCTTGCAGAAGATTTAATTGAAATGGTCCCGAATGAATCGATCCCATATCTTTTTCATTTTCTTTTACTCTTCTTAGCAATGATTTTACACGTGCTACCAATTCAATTATACTAAATGGTTTTTTTATATAATCATCTGCTCCAATTGTCAAACCTTGTATCTGATCTTTAACTTGAACTCGTGCCGTTAACATAATAATACCAATCTTTTGATTGTTTTCCCGTATACATTTGCATACCTGAAAACCATCTATTCCAGGTAACATAACATCAAGTATTACAATATCAACATTATGATCTTCTAAAAGCTCAAGAGCTCTTTCACCTGTAGCGGTTTCTAAAACATTGAAACCAGCATGCTTCATATTTAATGTAATAAAACTACGAATTGTTGTCTCATCATCTAATACTAAAATTGTTGTCATACTCATTACCCCTTTACTCTTGCTGATAGTCGGCTATGGATTTGATATAAGATTTAAGCTTCTGGTAGTTTAAGTTTTTTGAAATTGCATATACATGGGCCTTTGTTTTAATGGCTACTTCATAATGTTTGATTTTTGGCCATTCCTTATGATCAAAGGTATGGACTTAAAGCCACGTTTTATCTGTATCAGTATAAAGAAAACGTTGAGTAGTTTTCGATTCCTCTTGAAGTGTTACTTTTCCAATTAATTATTTAGGAAGAGGTAACACTTGTATTGTAATTAGAGTATAGAGTGTTCAAAACGTTTTTTCATTGTTAAGAAGGAGGAAAAATACATCCTCTTCTTGTGGAATTCCACAAAAATTTCGTTTAATCAATTGCATTCTTAACACCTTGAACCAGTACTTTATTATTATTTGTGCTACTCTTGTTTTCCATATGTATCACCTCCTAGAGGTCACCATACATGTCAATCAACTTAAGAATCTAGTGAAAAACGTTATTCTTTCTAAGCAAGATTATTAGAAAGAATAACGTTTTTCATGAATTTTTCGATTTAAGATGAACTACATGTATTTGCTGAAGAGCTGCGTCGTCATTTAACTCCTGCTTCTTTGGATGAACTCACAAAAGATTTTTTTGTAAAAAGAAAACGAAAATCTTCAGGAAGCGAATTAGCTACGAATTGTATCTGGATAGAAATTAAATAACTTTATTATCAATTTACACTACTCGTTTTCTCTTTATATGTTTCATATATTGATTTAATATTGTTCGTCGGATTTATTTTGGCGTTTGTTAAATCAAGGGAAGGGGAGAAGAGTATATACCGACGCATTACTTTATGTGGGACGGTTATTCTCGTCGTTTTAAATTTTTTTATGATGCATGATTTCTAGAGGGGAATGTAAAAGCATACGACTAATCGTATGCTTTTACATCTGCCAATGATGGAAGTGAAGCGATTGCTCCATAGTTTGTACATGTTATGGCACCTACTTTATTTGCGAACGAGACAAACTCGGCTAAATCTGTGAATTTTTGAGGAAGCATTTGTTCACTTTTTGAAATTTGATATAAGATCGCCCCAACGAAAGCATCACCAGCACCAGTTGTATCTATTTGTTTAATGGAAATAGAAGGTACAATGATTTGAGATTCTTTTGTTGCGAGAAGGGTACCGTCTTTTCCGAGTGTAATAGCTACAACTTTAGCTCCATAATTTAATAATTTCAGTACCGATTGTTGTAAATCAGTTTCTTTAGAAAGCATCATTGCTTCTTCTTGGCTTACTTTTACGAAATGTGCGTGTTTTATAAAGGATAGGCAATCTTGAGAAAATTGTTCTACATCTGTAATAAGTGCATCTCGATAATTTGGATCAAAAGAAATAAAATGATTATTGTCTTTCGCAAATTGTAATAGTTGAAAGTATGTTTCTTTTAATGGACTTGATAATAAGGCAGTTGCCGAACCGAAATGTATTAGATCATTACTTTTTATTTTTGATAAATCGATTTTATTAAAGGTGTATTCGCCATCAGCCCCGCGCATAAAAATAAAATCGCGTTCACCATCTTTATCGATAGATACGAAAGCAAGCGTGGTTTGTTTATCTTTTATGAGCATTGAAGTGTCAACATGAGCACGTTGTAAAGTTTGTTCTAGAAAATCGCCAAATGGATCATTTCCTACTTGTCCCATAAATGTAGCGTGTCCACCTAATTTTGTTATAGCAGCAGCAACGTTAGCTGGAGCTCCACCAGCTTTCTTTTCAAAATCTGTGCCGTCTACTAAAGATACATTGGAATTTCGGCAAACGAAATCAATTAGTAATTCACCTATACAAAAAACATTTCTCATACAATCCCTCTTTTAAGTTTATATTGTGTAATTGTAAAGTTTAGTTTTGCATCTGAAAAGATTGAGATATGATGTTTCGTGTCTTTTCGCGGAAATACTCTAGACGTAAAGACAGTGGAACCATCATATAAGAAAATTTCTACGATGCTATTATCTACAAATATTCTTAGGTCTATCGCATCGTGAATATCAATTTTTTTACAGCGTTCATACCCATATTCTCCGCCAAATTGGTGATGGAAGTTGCTTCGGTCAATGGAAACATTCCCTTTTTCACGGTTAAATGTAATCGGGAAAGATTCTTCTTCATTATGGAAGAGAGAAAGACCAAAGTTATTCGCATCATCAGTTTTGAGAGTTACAATTAATTCATATGAGCATTCATGGCCAAGGGCCGCTAATACGTTTAGCCCAGTTGATATCTCACCTGAAATCTCTTTTTTTATTGTTCTTAGTTTTTTTAGTTCTGAAACTGGTTTTTGTTTTAATATATTATTTTCTAATGCTAGTTCTCGTGGAAGTGTTAAACAATGAGCCCACATATAATCATCAGAAGGATATGTTATTTCGCTTGAGCCCGCCCAAGCAAATAAAAGGCGGCGCCGAGATTGATCTTCTAAAGTTTGAGGGGCATAAAAATCGAATCCTTTATCAACTTCGTAATACGAATCAATATGGAAATATAAATTTTCAATATCGAAATTTCCAATTGCATATACGACATTATATACATTTTGAAAATTCCCCTTGTCTTTTTCGATTCCTTGTGGTGAAAAGAGTAATACATCTTTCCCTGATAATTGGAAGTAATCGGGGCACTCCCACATAAATCCGAATTCTTTTAAATTTGTTTTAACCTCACCTTGGAAATGCCAACTATATAGGTCTAGTGACTTATATAATAATAAAGTACCCGTTTTATTTTCACGTTGTGCGCCAAGCAACATATAGTACGTATCATTATTTTTCCATACTTTTGGGTCGCGCACATGCTTCGTATATCCATTAGGAATCATATCAATAACAGGGTTATTACTATATTTAGTGATCGTATATTGAGAATCCATCGTTACCATACATTGCTTGGCATCGCGAGAATCATCAGATTTTTTTATATTACCTGTGTACAATAAGTGAAGAAGCCCATCTTTTATAATAGAACTACCGGAATATGCGCCGTGTGACTCGTAGCTTTCGGTAGGGATAATGGCTACCGGCATTCGTTCCCAGCTAATAAGATCTTTTGATTTTACATGTCCCCAATGTTTCATTCCGTGAATTGGACCAAATGGATACCATTGATAAAAAACGTGATATTCATCATTGTAGTATGATACACCGTTAGGATCATTCATTAATCCATATGGCGGATGGATATGATAAATCGGTTTCCATGAATCTTGATTTGCAATTGCATATAAAGAATGCAATTCTTCTTTATTGGATTGCAGTATTGTTTTATATTTCGACATAGGTGTTCACCCCGTTGTTATTTACTTTCTTTATATAAAATGAATGTGGCAACAAAAGCCGTAATAACTGCAATAGCGAAGCCGATCACATAGTGAATTACATTCATCATGCCAAGAGGTGCAACAATTGTAAGCATTGGAATACCTGTTAAACCATATGCATTCGCTGCAACTTGCATCCAAACAACGTAAGCGCCTCCAATTGCGCCGCCAATAGCTGCTGCAATAAATGGTTTACCAAGTTTTAAATTGACACCAAAAATAGCTGGTTCTGTAATTCCTAAAAATGCTGAAGCTGCTGCTGGAATTGCGATTTCCTTTGTTTTTTTGTTTTTTGTTTTGAAATAAACTGCTAAAGTAGCTCCGCCTTGGGCGACGTTCGCCATTGACCAAATAGGGAGTAAGAAATTGACACCGATATCTTTATTTGCGAGTAAGCCAGCTTCAATAGCGTGGAAGCTATGGTGTAAGCCAGTAAGAACGATTGTTGAATATAGGCCACCGAATATAAGGCCAGCTACTGGTCCTGCAAATTGATAAATAGTATTTAAAAGGTAAGTAATACCGTCACCAATTTTATATCCAATTGGCCCGATAATAATAAGTGATAAAAAGCCAGTTATAATAATTGTTAAGAACGGTGTAATTAATAAATCTAAAGAGTTTGGAACACGTTTTCGGAGCTCTTTTTCAATTGTGCTCATAACGTATACACATAACAAAATAGGTAAAACAGTACCTTGATAGCCAATCATATCAATATCCATACCAAGGAAATGTAAAACAGTTGGTTTTGCGTTTGTAAGAGTCCAAGGATTCGTTAAGTTTGGATGAGTTAATATGCCCCCAACAACTGCACCTAAGAAAATATTTCCGCCAAATTCTTTAGCAGCACTAACACCGATTAAAATAGGTAAAATAATGAAAGCTGCACTTGAGAACATATCAAGCAATTGAATAAGTGAGTGATCGCCAGGAACTAATTTAAACGCTTTCAGCATTCCGAGTAGACCCATAAGTAAACCGCTCGCAACAATAGCTGGAATAATTGGAACGAAAATATTGGATAATATTTTTGCAAGTCGAGCGAGCGGGTTCATTTTTTTCTTAGGAATATCGTTTGATGCCGTAGAATCAAATTCGGCCATTTCGGTTAGTTTTGAAAATTCATCATATACTTTGTTTACTACACCAGTTCCAAAAATAATTTGATATTGCTCAGTCGTTGCAAAAGCACCTTTAACCCCATTGATGTTTTCGATTTCTGCTGCGTTTATCTTTGTCTCATCTTTTAGTACAAGACGAAGGCGAGTAGCACAATGTGTAGCACGAATAATGTTTTCTTTTCCGCCGATGTTCTGTAAAACTTGCGTTGCAATTTGTTTCATATTCATAAAAATTCCCCCTTACTATACACTTTCCATTTGTGGAACCGGTTCCGTTTTGGGTTAAAATAAAAAACAGGGACGTGATATGAAAAATCCTGTTTTTAAAATGTGGAACCGGTTTTAATTTTATTATAGAGCTCCTTTAAATTTTGTCAACGCTTTCTTGGATTTTTAATGTATAGCGAGAGTGTAATGTTTTAGGGATTGTTTTGTTTTCAACAAGCTGCGAAAGAGAAGTAGCAGCAAGCTTACCAGCATATTCATAGTCAAATGCGATTGTCGTTAAGCTAGGGTGTACCATTTCAGATATATCATATCCACCGAATCCTACTACAGATATATGATTTGGTATGGAAAGGTGATTAGAATGAATTACTTTCATTGCTCCAAGAGCGATATTATCTGTAGCACATACGATAATAGTAGGACGGTTGTTATCTAAAATATGTTGTACTTGTTTCATCGCATCTTCTATTTGGAAAGTTGTTTCGTAGTAAGAAACGATGCAAGTAGGTTCTAAATTTTCAATTGCTTTTTGAAAACCATTTTTTCGATTTACACCAACAGAAATATCATCTTTTTCTACTCCTAAATAGGCGATATGGCGATGCCCTTGTGATAGTACGTATACACCTAGCTCATAAGCAGCGTCAAAATCATCATGAATGAGGCAATATTGATCCTCATATTCTTGACCAACAAATAAAATAGGGGTAGTAGATTTAGCGATGATGTGTGTATGCTCTTTTTTTAAAGTTTTTGTTAATAAAATTATGCCAGCTACTTTTTGTTTTATAAAGTTTTCCATTGCTTGAATTTCTGCTTCAATTTTTTGATTCGCATTTGCAACAAGCATCTGATAGTTATTTTCCCGTAAAGCATTATCAATACCAATAAGTGTTTTTGTTGTAGCGAAGGAGTCTAATCGGGGGATAATAACGCCAATTAAATTTGTTGTTTTCGCTTTTAAACTTTGTGCAAATGTATTGGGAGAGAAATTTGTTTCTTGAATAATACTTTCAATTTTTTGTTTTGTTCTATCACTTACATAGCCGCCGTTTAAGTAACGAGAGACAGTACTCTTTGCAACCCCAGCTAATTTGGCGATATCTGCAATTGTTTTAGCCATAGTATTCCACCTTCATATTCATAAAAAATGTTATTTTTATTATATGGAGAATTACTGGTCACGTAAACAAGAAGAGAGAAAAAAACACCTCACGTATATGAGGTGGAATAAATACGGTTCTGGTGCAAAAAGATAATGAGGAGTAAAAAGAAATAGTTATTCCTAATGGAATGACTGTTTCTGCGGTAAGGCCAAAGAGAATATTAATCAGTCGTATTTGTTTTTGGACATACTTTCTGGGGGTACGGCAACATCGCCATCAAGTTAAGAAAAATCAAATACAGAAATATGTGAAATTTTCTTCCTAGCATTCCAATAAGAGGCATTATGATAAAATAAATCACTGTTGTTACAGAAATGTGACAATTTCAAATAGGGGCACGGCAAGAATTCGTTTTTTTTGAGCCACTCATCATTTTGTCACATTCCTGTCACAATGTATTTGTAGGATAGAAATACAAAAAAGGAGGTTTATAAGTATGAATAAAAAAATGAACAAGCTAGTCATTCCAATTTTGATGAGTTCAATGTGTCTTACATTACCATCCCTGAGTTATGCACAACAAAAGGATTTTACAACAAAGGGACAAAACGTGGTTTCTCAATACAAAAATTTCACCTTTGATGTGAATCCTGAAACTGGTGAAATTTTTGTGGAAAAAGATGGTGTAAGAGAAAGTGCTTCCTTACCACTATCGAAGAAAAAAATAACAAATCTAATAAAAAAAGATGATTGTATATCATGGAGTTATCCAGATGACCAAATAGATGTGAAGATTGAAAAGAAAGAGTCTTATTTAAATATTAAGTTAAAATCTACTAAGTCTGAAGGAGCTAATGAATTTACATGGCCTAAAGTAAGTGCGGACAGCTATACGTTACCATTATGGGAAGGAAAAAATATACCTAGCAATGATCCAAACTGGAAAGAATATTTAAAAGATCAAGAGATGTCATTCATAGAAAGTTTTTCTATGAGATTCTTTGCATTGAATAAATCTAATTATTCCATTATGTATATAGCTGAAAAAATGTATAACGATAATATTCATTTCACTGCTGATTCCGATATACAGTTTAGTTTTACACATCAATATCCTTCTATTAATAAGAATAAAGAATATGGATTCAGATTGTATCTAACTGATAAAAACCCTGTCTCGATGGCCAATATTTATAAAAATTATATAAAAGAACAGGGAGAATTTAAGACACTAGAAGAAAAAGCAAAAACAAATCCGAACATTAAAAAATTATATGGTGCTCCTCATATTTATTTTTGGGACCACAGTGGGATTGCAGTAGAAAATATCAAGTGGGATAAATTTTCACAAAAAATGGATGAGACATTTACAAATTGGATTGCACAGTTGTTACAAGAAAATACGGAAGATGGCTCAAAAGATTTTGAAACTGTTATGCAAGATATAAAGAATCAAAAAGCTATCGATAAAAGCCAGCAAAAAGTAATAGTTAATGCGATAAATCAGGTATTAAGATTAGAACAACTTTATAATAAAGATATTTTTTATAATCCAGATATCGCAATAAATAAATTGTTAAAAAAAGGCATCCAAAACTTAAGTGAACAAGAACTCTATACACTGAACAAAGGATTAATTAAGAGTAAGTTAACAGAGGTATTGGATGAAGTAAGTAGATGGGAACAGAAAGAAACAACAGATGTTTTAGTTGATATGAAGAAATCGAATGTTAAAAAAGCATGGATAGGTTTACCTAATTGGGCTAATGGATTAATGAATCCCAAAATGGTAGAAGAAGCAAATAGAATGGGGTATTTAATCGGTCCTTATGATTCATACCACTCGATTCATGAAGTGGGAAGTAGAGAGTGGAATACAGCTTCTTTTAAAGATAAAAATTTATATGAAAATGCTACAATATCGAATGAAAAAGGAGAAAAAGTAGGAGGATTCTTAGGAAAAGGAAGAAAGTTAAATCCAACTTTATCCTTACCTAGTGTGCAAGAACGTGTAGGTGATATTTTACAAAATAATATACCGTTTAATTCTTGGTTTGTCGATTGTGATGCTACAGGCGAAATTTATGATGATTATTCTCCAAATCACATTACAACTCAGGAACAAGATCTAAAAGCAAGACTACAAAGAATGAAATATATTAGCGAAGAAAAACATATGGTAGTTGGATCAGAAGGTGGAAATGACTTTGCTAGTAATATAATTGCCTTTGCACATGGAATAGAAACGCCTGGGATTTGGCCCGACTCTGATATGAAAGATAAACAGAGCCCATATTATGTAGGCGGATATAAATCCACTTCACCAGACGGTGCTATTCCAGAAACGAATGCCAAAACCATACCAATCAAACCTATTTATAAAAATATTTATAATAATCCTGTATATTCAATTCCGTTATATAAACTCGTATATAATGATTCAATTATTACGACTCACCAATGGGCATGGGGAAGTTTTAGAATTAAGGATGAGATAGGAAATAGAATGCTATCTGAAATGTTGTATAATGTACCACCTTTATATCATATTGATAAAAATGAATGGGAGAAAAGTAAATCCATCATTACCTCTTATTTGAAAATATGGTCTCCATTTCATGAGAAAGCCGTAACAAAACCAATGACTAATTTTGAAGTATTGTCTGAAGATCGGCAAGTTCAAAGTACGACATTTGGAAATGACATGAAAGTGATTGTGAATTTCTCAAACCAAGATTTCATATATGGCAATGAGAATATAAAAGCAAAAACAGCTATAGTATATGATGGGAAGAAAAAGAGTATATTAGAAGTTCCAAAGTACTAAGATACATGACATGGTTGTTGCTGTGAAATAAGGTCGTACTATTTTGAATGAAATTTAACTGTTTGCAAAAAAAGTTGCACCGTTTTGCGTCATTAGATAAAGCTGTCACGGTAAAACTCCTGAGTTTTGATCAAGCTTTATTCCAAACCAACACAAAAAATGGCTTCTGTGTTTTGAAGTCCCTTTTTATTTGTAATCAGGATTTTTGAAAGATTTGTGAATTTCATAGAAATCAAACGGGATATAAAGTAAATGTTATAGTTTTGTATATTAAAGGTTATTTATATTATTTAAACTATATTTTTACGAAGGTACTAGAGGGAGTGCCATCATGTATAGTGTGGTTGAAACTGCAAAAGAGAACAATTTAAGTCCTTATCATTCTCTTCGATATTTGTTTGAAACAGTCCCCAATATCAATTTAAACAATTATGAAGAGAGATCTGTGTTGGATTCTCTTTTCATTGGTCTCAGTTATGGGGGAACCCTAGTGTTGTGTTATAACCCTGAAATATTGACATATCTAGGCGGACCTATAGATTTCAGTTAATTATATGAAATGAAAAATCAAGTCGTTATTTTGGGGATTCAAACTACCATTATTTAAACTATTATTCACACTAAAAGAAGTACAAGGAGGAAGGTATATCTATTAAAATAGTGAGATATACCAAATTATAAATGAATATTAAATTTAACAAAAAAGTAGTAGCATTCACGGCAGGATTAACGGTATTATCTTCACCATTGGTATCGTTTGCAGAGGAACAACAATTAGTAAACAATAAGCAACCTACAAGCGTTCAGGAACAAGATAAAACAGGCCAACTTCAAGCATCAGATGAACAGGCTTTAAAAAGTATTGAAGCTAGTTTTGAAGGGGTAGACGGACGTGGTGGAGGTACTATCGATAATAAGAAAGCAGACAGTCTTCAACGTTCAGAAGGTATTCATGAAGAAACGGGTACATTAACTGTTCCAAGCAATTCAAACAGAACAAAACGTAGTCTATATTCTGCATCACCTAGCATCTCTAGTACAATAAACGGTGTTCCATTCACTGAATGGATTGTTCCAGCAGGTAACGATAATATTCGTCCTCAAAACTACATGAGTCCAAAGTACATTACAATCCATGAGACTGATAATACAAGTGTAGGAGCAGGTGCTAAAAACCATGCTCAATACCTATATAACCAAGCAGTAGGGAACACAAACCGAGTTGCATCATGGCATTTTACAGTAGACGATAAAGAGATTTATCAACACTTACCATTAAACGAAAACGGATGGCACGCAGGAGACGGTGATGGTCCAGGTAATAGACAATCTATTGCAATTGAAATCGCAGTTAACAGAGACGGTAACTACAGTAAAGCAGTAGATAATGCTAAGAAACTTGTAGCTTATTTAATGAAAGAAACTGGTGTACCGTTAAATAATATCGTAAAACACCAAAGATGGAGTGGTAAAAACTGTCCTGCCAACATGATTAACAATGGACAATGGGACTCATTCGTAAATGGTGTTAAGGGGAATTATAATAACCTTTCTCAACCAACAGACGATATTACAGGGGGTTGGTATGAGTCAGCTATTCGAGAATTAAATAGAAGGGGTATTATGGTAGGGGAAGGAAACGGAATTTTCGCACCTAACAGAGCAGTAACAAGAGCCGAATTTGCTCAATTAATCTCTAAGTCTCTAAACTTGCCAGCCGGAGATGCTTCATTTAAAGACTTAAACGATGCAAACCCAACTCTACGAGATGGTATTAAACGAACTGCAAGTGCAGGTATCATTGCAGGTAGAGGGGACGGTTCTTTTGACCCAAACAAACCTATTACAAGAGAAGAATCAGCAATCATTGTAAACAAGGCTTTACAGTATAAAGGTCTATGGGGGCCAGTTGCAAACTTATCATTCGTAGATAAGGACCAAATTAACTATAAAGAAGACGTACAAAGATTGTATGGCTTAGGTATTGTAAAAGGTAAAGAAGACAATCGATACGATCCTAAAGGAACAACAACCCGTGGTGAAACAGCATCGTTCATTTTAAACATGCTTCTAGTAATTGAAACCGGTAGTGTTCAAAATGTAATTGGAACGGCTCAAATCAATGGTATTGGAGTAAATATTCGAAGCGGAGCAGGTTCAAACTACTCTATTGTTAGAAAGGCAAGTAAAGGCGAAAAAGTTACAGTATATGAAGAAAAGAACGGTTGGTTAAGAATTGGAACAGGTCAGTGGGTTTATTATGACTCTAGTTATATCAACTATAACAGATGATAAAAAACTAAAATCTTTAAAGCATCTACATATAGACTTTCGAAAAAAAGAAACAATCTTGCTTATCATTGACGTTACATGAGCTTAGTTTGATGGGCATGAGGGTATAACATTCTCTGCAATACAAAATAAAAGGGGAAACTATTCAATTAGTTTTTCCTTTTTATTTTGTCAAACAAATGGGTTCTGGTGCAAACACTCCAAAACGCTTGTAAGTAACCTCCTAAACTTGGATATATTGATACTAGTACTCTAAAAAAGGATGTGATTGGTATGGAAAAGCAAAATCTATTCAAGTGGAAACATTATTAACCGGATATTATTTTATTAACCGTGAGATGGTACCTACGGTACAACCTCAGTTTTCGTGATTTAGTCGAAATGATGGAAGAACGTGGGCTATCCCTTGCTCATACAACTATCATGCGATGGGTTCATCAAAATGGTCCCGAATTAGATAAGCGCGTACGACATCATCTTAAATCAACCAATGATTCTTGGCGAGTCGATGAGACGTATGTGAAAGTCAAAGGTCAATGGATGTACCTATATCGTGCTGTTGATTCAAAAGGAAATACAATTGATTTTTATTTAAGCAAAACAAGAAATCATAGGGCTGCAAAGCGTTTTTTCAAGAAAGCTTTGCAGTCTTTTCATGTTTCAAAGCCCCGTGTGATAACAGTAGACAAAAAATCGGCCTATCCTATAGCAATTGAAGAGTTGAAGAAAGAGAAAAAAATGCCTGTAGACATCCAAATAAGGCAGGTGAAATACCTGAATAACATTGTAGAGCAAGATCATCGCTTTATTAAAAAGAGAGTTCGTTCAATGTTAGGATTGAAGTCTTTTCGTACAGCTAAATCTATTCTTTCAGGAATAGAAGCGATGCATATCATTAAAAAAGGCCAACTTATTTTACGGGACAAGTCTGTCCAAAATGAAGTGAAATTTATTCATCAACTATTCGGAATGGCTGCATAAGAATAGATTCCATTAGGAATCTATATACCTCTTTCGAATAAATGAAAACTTTGCACCAGAACCGAATGGTGCATTCTTATAGAAACACATATACTTACAATCAATAGTAATTTATATATAAAAAATGAAGGTATAGTTATGTTCACCTATAAACTATAAAAATAGAAGTTTGTTAACTATTTCTATTTTCGTTTATTTTGTTACCCTTTATAACAAATAAGACGCTAAACCGATCACAACAGCGCCTAATACAGTAATTCCTATATACATGTTATAACCTCATCAAATGTCCATTTTGTCAATTAATGTGTCTATATAACAAAGAAAAAGTACCCGTTTTGGATGCTTTTAAATCTTTTCTATAATATAAACTAATGTAGCTTTGAAATAAAGTTTGAGTAAAAATACCTTACAAACCCTTATTTTACGATAAATGAGAAGAATCTATTTTGAAAAAAGATTAATCAAAATAGATTCTTTTCCAGTAGATTTAAGATTGGTTTTTATAAAAATATTTGATTAAAATTACACATGTTAACCTTACTATGTGATTCTCTGATTAATAAAACGTATAAAAAAATTGAGAATAGTAACACCTATACGTTATTATTCTCCTTTTTTTTATAGAAATGGTTCGAATCACAGGCAATAACCCATCCTATAATTATTAATATTGCAGAAAATAACTTAAGACACGTTTTATATATATAATCTAAATCTTTAAGATAAACAAAGGATATTACCCCTAAAACAGCACCAACTATCCCTAGAATCAAACCTTTATATTTTTGTAAAAACATCTAGTTACTCCTTTCGTACAAACAAAATATTCCATATATAAATAATGCTAAATTATGGAATATTTTCAAAGAATCAAAACGTTTTTATATTCAGTTTATATATCATATTTCTTTTATTAATAAAAATATCCCCATAGATCAGTAAATCTAAAGGGATAAAACAGTGCAACTTTTTTATAAACAGTTAATCTTTTTTCAAAACGGTTAAACTTTGTTATAAACGATTAAACTTTATTTCAAATCCACAAACAAAAGAGCCTTACCTCTGTAGGCAAGACTCCACTTGTGTAGTTATATAGTATTTACATAGCAAATAAGAAACATAAAACATATAATACCAAGTAGCAGAACCCTAACATTCCGCCTATAGCTAGTACCTGTTTAACCCAGCTCTTGAATTTCAGATTACTGTCAATAATCGCTTGTACTCTTTCCATATCCGTTTCCTCCTAATTAAGGAGAACCCTTAAAGACTCTCACCTCGCTATGATACCATTAAGGAATGACTAATAGAGGTCTAATTTTTGTCTAAATATATAAATATGAAATATTGCATATAAGAATGTATTGATAAAAATGTAAGCGCTTACTATAATGAAAGCATAAAGATAAATCACATCTTAGCATCAACAATAGAGGAGGAAATAATATGACAATCGCAATGGCAGTTTTA
>NZ_NADV01000024.1:21091-37428 GCF_003264175.1 Bacillus sp. SRB_331
TTCATTATTCCGCAATTATTTATAAAAATTATCATACAAATGATCTGTATATCAAAAGTGAATTGATGTGCAGATCATTTATGTGAGCAAATTCCCTTTAACATTATGAAGGGGCTTTTTTGTTATTACCGAAAGTAAACTTTTACATATTTGTTTACTTTCAATTAAATGAAAAAGAAGACTGAACTAGATTAAATCTCTAGTTCAATCTTCTTTTTCTTGTATAAACGATTTATTAAATCAATAATCCAAGAATTAATAATAACTAGGGGTCTGTGTAGCAATGGAACCAAATCTTACGTTAAGTATTAACGGACATAAACTATTAATTTATATATATTTGATGTCCACTAATAGTTCTTAGGGGACATCAGTAGTTCCCAATCTCTTAGATTATAAAAAAGAGGGTAATTTTACTCTTTTCGTTCATTTTAGTGGTAGAACCAGCAAACAAACGATAAAACGCAATCTGCCCCAAAAAAGGAAAAGATGTGTTCTGTGAGGTGAAATTCAACTTTTTACATAGAGGTTTATATCAAAATGAGAAAAACATACGTTTTCCCCGTTTTTTGGATAGATTGCACTTCGTCGTTCAGTTGCTGGTTTTACCTAAAAGTTTCCCGGTATAAAAAAAACCGGAACGAATCCGGGTTAAATGAAAATGTTGTCCCTTTTTATTATCGATCCCAAAACGCTGGCGGTTCAATCCCAAGTAACCGTAAGTAAATAAAACCTTGGCCTCGATGGTGGATTTCATTTTCCAACGCATAATGTAGACGTTCGAAATGACTCATTTCGCCACCAAAAAAGGGATCTTTTTCTACGGTGTGCAACCGTTCCTCAGTGATTTTTGGCCACCATTTTTGCACAACCTCCTTTGTTTCATGACAACCGTCTAAAAGTTCCTCTTTGGTCGAAACACCAGCAAAAGGTTGGCTATATTCCCATTCACCGAGAGCGATACCGCGTATATATCCGCGTTCAATATCTAGTATCTCTAAAATCATTTTTGAGAATGGCCGCAGCGGTTCGACCGGGGCAAAGGTGAATAACTTGTCTTCAGGAAAAGCCGCAATTGTTCGAATGGTTAAACGACGATTCTCATCCAAAATTTCGCGAAATTGCTCCAATGTCATGACCATCGTTGGTCGCCTCCTTAATTAGTTGTCCCTTTCATTTTAAAACGTCAACCCTGACAAAAGTAGTCAGTTAAAAGAGAGAATCCTAACCTTTTCAATATGATTCCGGTCAAACCCTTTAATATTGTATAAAAAACGAATATTATTTTCCTATTTTTGGGCAATTTGCATTTCGTCATTTAATTGCTGGTTTTACCCTTTTTATTTACTACGTGTAATATTTATTTGGTGTAATTTTTACGAATATGTATAATTACATAAAGTTTATGAGAAAAAGAGAGTATACTTTGATATTGTGTAATAAAGATAAGGCCCACCTACGGAAATAGGTGGGCTTTTATTATTGGGTCTTACTAACTCATTGCACAAAAGGGAATTTGTATTAAAATAATAGCATATTCTTAAAGTTCGTATATTGAGAAATAAAGAAAAGATACCCTAAGGTGTCTTCCTCCGACTTGAACCACGTTCATTTAATGTTTGTTTTTATAACTGATCTTTTTCTTTTAAAATCCTAAATTTTTCATCATTACGCATAAAATCTACTTTTTTCTGTCCTATTTGCATTGTAGATACTGTAGGTATTATGAGTTCATTTCTCATAAATATATCTAGTGCTTGTTGTATATCTTGTGTATCAAACATATATCCTTCTGTAAGTAGAGTGTGGATTGATCCGATTTTATGTACATAAATTTGTTGGTAAAGAAATTTTTTTAGTTCTGGATCTATGTTTTGTAATTGCATTTCTCTTCCTCCTTAATATTTATATACAAAATATACCATCAATTACATAAAAACAGAATAGAAAGAATATTTATTGATGTATAAAAGAAAAGACACCCTAAGGTGCCTTCCTCCGACTTGAACCACTTTAATTTTAATAATATGTATTGGACGCCAATCCATATATTATTTTACCACGTTAATTAATATTGGTCATTGAAAAAAAATAAAAGCACTCTTTCGAGCGCCTAATTTCGACTTACTCCTAATTTTGATTCAATTTCATTTAAGCTAGCTAGAGCGTTACTTAGTTTTTGATCGGAAAGCTTGATTGATTTTTGAGCTTCTTCCATTCTTCCTTTCAACGGAGCTACTCCTTTTACCCCTTGAGTTACAGCTTTTCCAGCATTACTTCTATAGTTAGTTGCCAGTCCAAACTCTACTCTGAATTTCTCAATCTTTTCTTTTAATACAGGATCAGTTAACTTTGAGCTACTTTTAAATTCTGTATTTTTCTTGGAAAGTGCATCATATCGATTTGTAACTGACTCCATTTTCTCTTTTAAAGCGTTCTTGTCAAGAGATTCAGGGTCCTTGCTTCCTTCTCCCCAAATAGCTTTCCAGTCCTGATTCCAAATTTCATCATATTCCTTTAACATTTCATCAATAGTAGGCTTAATTTCCTTTTCGTATGTAACCTTATCAGCATTTTCAGCTAGTTCAGTTTTTTCTTGACTCGGCTGTGTAGTTTCTTGAAGTGATCTAGTTTGCAATTTTTCATAGGAGTCTACTTTAGATTTCAACTCTTTGATTTGTGTTTTTAATTCTTGCTGTTCATTAAATTGTTGATCAATAACTTTATCCATATCTTTTTGTGAATACTTAGGTTTCATATCTTCTGATTTGGAATCCTTAAAAATAGCTACGGAAGCAATGATAGCTACTATTACAGCGATAATTCCAATGATTAGTTTTTTGTTCATTTATGTTCCTCCTAAAATACAATGTTATTATTATATAACAATTAAACAGTTATAGGTAGAAAAAAAGACACCCTAAGGTTCCTTCCTCCGACTTGAACCATCTTAATTTTAATAATATGTATTGGACGCCCATCTTCAACGAATGGAAAGTAGAGATGATTCAATTATGTACCGATCTGGAGCGTCTCCTATATAGTCAAAAGGATAACAAGTTGTTAATGTTAATGTTGGTTCGCTTTTTTCTACAATAACTGTTCGATCTTCTGAATCTGTTATCCAATGCTTGTTAATTCTATATGTATATGTTTTATTTTCATATTCCACAATAAGTTGGTCATTTTCCTTTAGTTGGCCAAGCTGGGTAAAGACAGTATCTCTATGCCCACTTAAAACTGTATGCCCATTTCCAGATGGTGTAGTAGTTAAATCACTAACAAACATACCTACACCTTTTTTCAGTACTTTATCGTCAGCTCCCCAATATACAGAGTATTTCTTTTGTATTTTAGGGATAATTAAATATGCTACTTTATCTCCTAATTGATGGTTTACCTTTGAAGCGGGAATTTGTACAGATTCTTCAGGTTGTAATGAAGTCTCAGTCTTTGTCTCTGTTTGATTGATGTTTGTTGTTTCATTTTCTTTAGAAGGTGTGGAGGTCTCATAGTGCTTCGCTTCGTTAGTCGTTAGCGACTCTGCTGATTGTCTAGCACCATACCATTCTAGAAAATAATAGGAAAAGATAGTAAGTCCAATAACAATTAAAAATAAGCCTATCCATTGTTTTTTATTCATTTTTATCACTCCATTTGAAAACGACAGGATTTCTCCTGCCGTTTTAAGGAACTATTTTATGCGTTTGTCTTTTTACGACGGAACATTAATACAGATCCAGCTAATGCTAAGCCTAAGCTTGCTAACATCATTGTAACACCGTTTGATGCTGTATTAGGTAATTTTTCACCTTGTTTTTTTGTTTCTTTTTTCACAACTGTATTAGTATTTTTCTTTGTTTCTTTTGCAGTTGTTTGAGGCTTAGTATTTGTTGTTTGGTTATTTTGTTTTGAATTCTCTTGCTTAGTGTTTTCTTGTTTAGCAGGTTCTTGCTTAGTGTTTTCCTGCTTAGTATTTTCTTGTTTAGTTTGTTCTTGAGGTTTAGTAGTTTCTTTATTTTCTGTTGTAGTATTTGTGCTTGTTGGATACTTATAATCTTCACATGGAATGCCATCTTTATCATTGTCTAAACGATGTGGATCATTTCCAACACCATATCCGTTTTGATCCCAGAATGCTTGAGCATCTTGTTGGCTTTTAAAATGTTCACAGTTTTTTGTATCATTAGGACTTTTTGCTGCAAATGCAGAAGAACTGTACCCCACTGTTAATAATGTGACCGCTGTTGCTGAAGCTAATAGTTTTTTCATAATTTTCTCCATCTCCCTAAATGGTATGTATTTACATTGAAATATTTTACATTTAAAAAATTGAAAATACAATAATAATTTGTAGATAAATGTAAGATTTCTAGATAATAATAGCAAACTATTAATTCGTATATTGTCATATTATGTCGACGATAAATAAAAAAAGAGAGCCGAAGCCCTCACTGATAAGAGTGGTAAAATTCTACATAATTTTACCACTATCAAATGGAAATGATTTCTTTTATGATGAAATCAAATCACAGTATGTCTTTGTTGTTTTGCAACATTTTCACATACAATGAAACTTGCTTCGCAAAACGACCTTGTTGACGTCCATCAAACTCCTCATAAGCCCTTTGGACATCATTAAATAGTAACTCTAGTAATGCATCTTCCTTCTCGTCTTCGAAGCTAAGAAGACGGTCTATGGAGGTATTAAAAAACGATGCAAGTACTTTCAAACTTTCAAGATCAGGTTCATGGCGATCTACTTCCCAATTTTTGATTTGTCCACGTGACAACCCTGTTCTATCAGATAATTGTTCTTGCGTTAAACCGAAAGACTTTCTGAAATTTTTAATGTTTTGACCGACTGTAGTTTTCATAGTTTTCATAGTTTGAGTATAATAATCACTCTATTACTATACTATAATTGGTAGTTATTCTGACTTTTTTTATTATATTTAGGTCGTATTTCTGTTTATGAAAAATAAAAGGAACAAAAGTTCGGTTTTTGTGGTAAAATATTCATATAGAGGGCTTTAAATGAAAAACTGTAAAAATGCATAATTTTTTCTATGAAATCCAAAAGGAACTGTTATATAAGGATTTTTAAAATCCCTCAAAAATGGTAGATTAAGTAGTTTTCAACTATATTACATGGAGATAGCGAAAGGTTAAGAAGAGGGAAGAGAATACATAGAACAATCAATCAAGAGTTTTCCGCAGTATTCTACCGAAAACAGTCTTAAAACTCTATAGATAAATTATACATAAAAGTTGGTGAAGTACTTGAAAGGTAAGTTTAGTAAAGCCATTTTGACA
Source organism: Bacillus sp. SRB_331 (assembly GCF_003264175.1). NCBI lineage: Bacteria > Bacillati > Bacillota > Bacilli > Caryophanales > Bacillaceae > Bacillus > Bacillus sp. SRB_331. The sequence goes on from NZ_NADV01000024.1 coordinate 26,408, forward strand.
ATTGCTACTGTATTTTGTTTTTCTATCACCGCTTTCCAATTGACACTATCAAATCGATAGTGTCATTTCTGCTCTAAAGGAAATGGAGAGTTTTTGATCCAAAGCGACAAAAGCTCTTCATTTTAAGAAAGTCTACATATATTAAAGAGAATATAGGGGGAAGTAGATATGAAAAAAGAGCAATTAGTGAGGGAAGCGGTAAAATTAGGTTTGAAACATGGGGAACCAATTAAAGCAGAAGATATTTTAAAAATATGTCTAGACGAATCTTATAAGGAAAACCAAATATATAAAAAAGAAGACTGTCACATTAAGTAGTCTTCTTTGATTAGCCATTCTTTTTATTTTGCATATAAGTAACATACATCTCTAACTGTTCCCAAGCTTTCTTTCTCTCATCTTCTGGAAGACTTTCAATTAAAGCCATTATGTTCTTTCCTTCTTCAGTAACAATATTATTTTCTTGCTCATTAATTTCAGGATCTTCGGATCTTCCTAGTAAGTAGTCTGTAGTTACATTTAATACTTCTGCAATTTTTGCTGTTACTTCCCGTGAGGGTTGTTTCTTACCAGATTCTACTTTTGAAATGAAAGATTCACTAACATCTACTTTTTCACCTAATTCTTTTTGAGACCATTTTCGCTCTTTCCTGATTTTTTTAATTCTAATGGATAGCGTAGGTAACATAATCTCAATCCCCTTTAAAAACTATTTTATGTGAATTTACAATACTTTCGTTTTACATTGACTATAATATATATTCTACATAAAACTTGACCAACAGTCCATTTCTTGTTTTTTAAAATAAAAAAAGAAACAAAAACTTGACCCTAGGTCACATTTAGTGTACAATGAAAATGTAATCGAGAGGTGAAACCGATGAAGGTAAAAGGAAGTTATATAAAAGAGCTTCGAATAAACAAAAAACTGACACAAAAGCAACTTGCTGAACTCTCAGAAATCAGTGAAAGTATGGTTTCTAAGGTAGAATTGGGTGTTAAATCAACTAAGGTTGAAACATTAAAAAAAATAGCTAATGCTTTATCAACAACAATGGATGACTTAGTAGGATGAGGTCATTTTTTAAATGAACAAAACTTGACCTTAGGTCATGTTAAGTGTTCGAACTTGACCTAATACGATAAAGGGGGAAAGGAAATGAAACAATTACAAGTTTTCAACAATGAAGAGTTCGGACAAGTCCGAACAGTAGTAAAAGGTGAAAATGTTTGGTTTGTGGCGAAAGATGTGTGTGATGTGCTAGAAATCGTAAATGCAACTAGATCACTTAGTCGATTAGATGAAGATGAGCTTCATAGTATGAAGGTCACTGATTCCCTAGGAAGACAACAGGAAACAAACATCATTAACGAAAGCGGTCTTTACTTATTAATCATGACAAGTCGTAAACCACAAGCAAAAGCATTCAAAAGGTGGGTAACCAGCGAAGTGCTTCCTTCTATCAAAAAACATGGTGCATACATGACAGATCAAGTACTAGAACAAGCGGTAACTAATCCAGACTTCATGATCGGCCTTCTCACTAACTTAAAAGAAGAACAAGCGAAGCGCATTGAAGCTGAACACAAAGTATTGCAGCAACAATCTTTAGTAACATTCGCTCAAGCAATCCAAGTTTCAACGAATCTGATCAGCATAAAGCAGTTAGCGATTCTAATGAAGCAAAAAGGAATAGAAATAGGTCAAAACAGACTCTTCGAATGGTTGAGAGAAAACGGCTATCTTTGCAAGAAAAGAGGAAGCATGTACAACACGCCTACTCAGTATTCAATGGATTTAGGACTATTCGAGTCACAAGAATTCGTAAGAACAAATAGCGAAGGTGAATTCGTAACATCATTCACACCAAAAGTTACAGGGAAAGGTCAGCTTTACTTCATTAATAAGTTTCTTAATCAGGAGGCGGTTTAGAGATGGAAAGCCCACTATCCTTGATAATTGTCGCGATAGCTATATGTTTATCGACATACTTAGTGCACCGAGTAGATGTTGCAGCAAAGAGAGCAGGATGGCTTGAAGATGACAAATAAACAGCAGCGAGATGAATACGAACGCAAGAAAATCTTGTGGATCATAAAGGATTTGAGAGCTAGAGAGGTACACAACAGCGCAGATAATGTTGAGGAAACATACAAGTATATAACTCTAGCTAAATGAGGGAAGCCCTGCAGGGGATGCAGGGCAGTACTAAGATCATCGAGTTGTCGATTCTATAAGAACCTTTTGGAATGTACAAAGTGTAACACGTAATTTATATGAACTTCATATATAGATGTTACAAATTTATGAACACAGACAAGCTCTTTTTGTCGGAATATTCAGGTATCTAACGATAGCCCCCACCTAGCAAATGGGTTCCTGGATATTCCGATGCTCAAAAACATTAAAACAAAATAAAAAACCGCCTTACCCCTAAGACGGTTTGGAGAAAACACACTTATTAATTAACGTACTTACATTATACCAGATGTTTTCTCCTACAGTAAATAAGGAGGAATGTGGAAATGATTGAAAACGGCATGTTAATGGGAAATCATCATGATTCATCAGCTAGAGACTTCATTGAAACTTGTTACGGTTGTAATGGAGAAATCTATTTTGGAGAAAGTTGCTTAGATTTCGATGGGGATTACTTACACAATGAAACCGAATGCATCAAACAATATGTAGAGTCTCATTCTACAAAGAAAGTAGCGGGTGAATAAGATGGGTCTACAAAATAAAATTGAAGCTGAAATTCAAATTATGAAGAGTTTAGTTGAAAAATATAAGCAAAGTAAAGAACCTAATGCTGTATCAATGGTTGTGGCTTATGAATACGGATTACAGGCACTTATGGAAGTGTATGAAGTTAGTAAACAAGCAGAAGTAGCACCATTTTAAAAAGAGAGGGAGATTGATATGACAGCTGAAAATTACTTTTCTAAATTAGCTCAAATAGATTGTTCGGAACCCGTTGAAAAGAAAGGACGCTTTAGCTACTTATCATGGGCATGGGCGGTAAAAAAGCTTCGTGAAGTAGATCCAGCAGCTACATGGGAAGTTAAGCGATTCGATGGCGTTCCTTACCTTAAAACGGATTGCGGTTACTTTGTAGAAGTTGAGGTAACTGTACAGGGATTACCACTAAGTCAGATTCATCCAATACTTAACAATCAAAATAAACCGATTGCGGAGCCAAACAGTTTCGATATTAATACGAGTATCCAACGTTGCTTAGTAAAAGCGATTGCGCTTCACGGTTTGGGATTATACATCTATGCAGGTGAAGATTTACCGGAGATTCAAGAGGAAATGATTACTTCTCAACAAGTCGGTGCAATTAAATTAAACATTAAAAAGTTAGCTGCTCTTCGAAAAGTAGATGAAGATATGATCAAAGGCCACTTAAGTATCAAGGAAGTCGGCGGATTGACATTAAAACAAGCTGAGGAAGTACTTAAGAAATCGACAAAGTGGGTTAAACAAGCCGAAAAAGAAACTGCTGAAACTGAAGAAGAGCAGGATGAAAAAATAGAACAAACAAACTAAGGAGATGAAACCATGTTAGATAAAAATCAATCGAAAGTCGTCCTTCCGGCGTGGGTGTGGAAGGGCGCATGAAACGAACAAGAGGCAAAAACGAAAGCGGTTGAGTACATCACTCCTAATCGCTATCCAGGTTACAGAATATTAAGTGTTAAAGGCGATATTGCGATATGTGAAAGGGAAGTGAACTAAATGGCAGATGTTAAATGGATAAAACTCTCTACCAACATGTTTGAGGATGAAAAAATTCGATTGATTGAAAGCTTACCAGATGCAGACACACTACTAATCATTTGGATTAAATTGTTGTCTCAAGCGGGCAGAACAAATGCCAATGGTTACATATTCTTGAGTGAAAACATTCCTTTTACAGAAGAAATGCTTTCAACACTTTTTAATAGACCGATAGCAACTGTGAGACTTGCCCTACAAACATTCAAACAGTTCGGAATGATTGATGTAACAGACGATCAATACATATGCATCTCGAATTGGGAAAAACATCAGAACATAGACGGGTTGGAACGTGTAAAACAATTGAATGCAGAGCGGAACAAGAAGTACCGTGAACGCAAGAAACAACAGCAATTAGCATTAGAAAACAAGGGTGAAGAAAGTGACGCTTGCGTGACGTCACGTGACGATACAGATATAGAAGAAGATAAAGAATTAGATATAGATAAAGAAAAAGAAAAAGAAAAAGAAACCTTCCGTCACAAGTTTGAAACTTGCGACACCAACGGGGCTAAGTATTTGTTTGAAAAAATTAAAGGTAACAATCCTAAACAAAAAGAGCCTAATTTCGATACTTGGTCTAATGATTTTAGGCTGATGCGTGAAAAAGATAACCGTGAATTACAAGAGATTAAAGATGTTATTGATTGGTGCCAAGCAGATCCGTTTTGGCAAGGGAATATCTTATCTCCTAAAAAGCTACGTGAAAAGTTCGATCAGTTAACAATTCAAATGAATTCTAAAAAAGGAGCGAAGAACAATGCAGAGAGCGGCGCTAGCAATACCAACCGATATAGCCAAAAAGGTGAATATGACTATGGATTCTGATGTTTGTGATACGCATGGCATGAATAAGATGAAGTTCAGTGGACAAGTTGTGTGCCCTCGATGCTTTCTTGAAAACGAAAGTAAGAAGCTCCAGGAACAAGAACAAGCGAAATACGATGCAGATAAAGCGAACGAGAAGAAATTCTTATTCCATCAACAAAGCATGATTGCTGATAGCAACATTAAGAAAGCTAATTTTGATAACTACCAACCTACTAGCGAGGAAGGAGCGAAGAACCTTGAACTTGCAAAGGTCATCGCAACGGATTATCTCAATGGAAAAGTGTTCAATGCAATTATGGCCGGGAATTGTGGAGCAGGAAAAACACATCTTGCTTACTCCATCGCTGATCAGCTTGCAGGAACAGGGAAGTCAGTCGTCTTTGTTACAGTGGGCGAATTGCTACGGAAGATTAAAAGTACGTTCAATAAAGATTCCTCCTTAACTGAGGATTCAATCATTCGGACGTTAGTAAGAGCAGATGTATTGATAGTTGATGATTTAGGGGCAGAGTTAGGCGCGTTAGATGCTAATACAAAAGCTACAAACTTCATCAATAGAGTGTTATTTGATGTTTTCGATGGAAGGCAAGGTAAATCTACTATCTTCACAACAAACTTTACTGGAGAGCGTTTAGAGGGTGCATATGACGAACGGATTGTATCACGTATATTCAATAACTTTAGAGCAATTGTTTTTAAAGATACAAAGGATTATAGAAGAAAAGCATTACCATTCTAAGGGGGAATTAAGATGTGTGCATGTGAAGGAACTGGAGTAATTAGAACCGATATGGGAACGGGTATGTACCAATTCGCACCATGTATTTGCGAAGCGGGGAATCGGACACCTGAAGAAGTGGATAGAAGACGTCATGCCGTTATGACGAGGTTAAAAGCAATCCATCAACTACAAATGCGTAAGAAAGCCGAGACAGTAGCATGAAGCAATTAACACTTGAGGATGTCGTTGGAAGTTTTGAGTATGCAGCAAAGAGCACGTCTGATAAGTTTTTGCAGCGTGACACAAGCGTCATAACGTACTCAGTAGAGTTTTACGACAAGGATGATAAATGGAAAATTCGTTGGTTTGAAGCAAAATCAGAAAGCGCAGCCGTAGGAATGGCTAAAGATAAATATGGTCGGATTCAGATTATCAACACTTACATTTCAGATAGAACATTAGCTGAAATTATGGCATTGGATTAAGAAAGGGGCATGGCAATGAACTTCTTTATCTTAGATGAACATTATGAGCAAGCTAAAGCGAATGGTATCAGCAGACAAAGACTTCAGGAGAGAGTATACCGCTATGACTGGGATATCGAAAGAGCGGTAACGCAACGGATCGGGAAAAAGAAAATGGATTTTGATAGAAAACATGGTGAATGGATGCATATGGCGGAACATAACGGTATATCACGTTACACATTTTATAGTCGATTAAAGTGTGGTTGGTCTTATCATCTAGCAGCAACGAAACTACCAGGGAGGCAAGGGAATCGATATGACGGGAACGGGAAGAGTTAACAAGTATTCACAAACTTTGTTGAAGGGTTGTAGTACTGCTATTGTAACTGACGACCTGGAATTAAGGGGAATTACACCCAACGAGACTTGGCGATTGCAAGGTTTTTCTGATGAAGATTTTGAAGCTGCTCAACAGGTATGTTCAAAGGAGCAACTATACAATCAAGCTGGAAATGCCATTGGTCTTGAGGGTGATAAAACGTTTTAGAACGAAAAAAATAAACATGTTTATGAGATTTATTGTTTTTTACATAGAAAGTAGGTGAATCATCATTTGTTTAACTGGATGAAAGACTATCAGAAATTAGAAGAAGACATTGCTTATTTGGACTACAATTTAGATAAAACAAAAGCTGAATTAAAACGCTGGATTAGTGGTGATTTACGGGATGTTCGTTTAACTGCTGAATCGGACGGTGCGAAAGTAGAAGGGAATATTGAAGCAATTGAATATGAATTAGCTCATAAGATGAATGAAGTATATGATTTAAAGTGTTTAATTAATAAGTTTACAGGATTGGATCATCAAATACTTAGAATGAAATATATCGATGGAATGACCTTAGAACAAATTTCGTATGATTTACATTATAGTTCAGGATATATTCGACGTAAGCATGCTGAAATAAGAAAGATTGTCAAGTTTCTAGATGAATTTTAATGTTACCTTTATGTAGGTTATATGTGGTGTACAGAAACCATTGAAAAAATGATTTATATTAGTAATATAAGATTTTGACGAAAGAGCAACTATTTTTATGGTTGCTCTTTTTGTTGTGAAAGAAGGTGAGTGTCATGAAGTAATTTTATAGAATAATGGGCATTTAGCTGTTGGATGTACTTAGTAAAATAGTAGTTTTTAGACAAAAATAATATGGAAATAAGGAGATGTTTAGTAATGAGTATATTAGCTGCTTCAGTTAAGACAAAGAATCTGCCGCAACAAGTATTACGATGGCAGACAATGATAGAAAGTGAATGTGCTACACAAGGTGTATCTGAGTTAGTGCCTTATGTGCTTGGAATTATTATGGTGGAAAGTGAAGGGGATTCTGAAACAACACCTGATATTATGCAGTCAAGTGAATCACAAGGATGGCCAATGAATACAATTAAAAATCCTAAGGATTCAATTTATTACGGGGTAAAGCATTTGAAGGGGGCTTTTGAGGATGCAAAGAAAAATGGTATTACAGATTTAAGTGCCATTGTTCAATCATATAATTTTGGACGAGCTTACCTTCGCTGGTTAGCTTCTAACAACAAACAACATTCATTACCAGTGGCAGATCTGTATTCAAAAACGGTTGTTGCACCATCACTTGGAAATACGACTGGTGCTATGGTGAAATATAGTAACCCAATTGCTGTCGCATACAACGGTGGCTATCGATATAAAAATGGTGGGAATTTCTTCTACGCTGAGATTGTTAAGCAATATGTAGATTTTGATGGAGGAACTGGTGGCGGTGTGTCGCAACCAGAGGGTATTGGGTTTGCCAAATCAAAGTATCCAGAAGGGTTTGGTGTTAACTATCATGATAAACCACACGGTTCTTTTCAAGGACGTTTTACAACAGCAGCGGAAGTATTATATTGGGGTGCCTACTGGGGAGCAGATGGTGATGTTTGGTTAGATTTAGGTAGAAGTCGTTGGGTAAAGGCTGAACATTATAATTACTGGCCTTTCAAAGCAGTATCAAAGTATCCAGAAGGATGGGGAGTAAATTATTACGATGGTATTGATGGTCCATATAAAGGTACAATTTCTTCAAAAGCGCCTGTCATGATTTATGCTCGTAAAGAAGGATGGATCGATGTTGGTAATAATAGTTGGGCACCTGAAAAACACTTTGATATTTTAGATATTCGATAAAAAAACAATCCCAATAGAAGCTATTTTTTATGTTTTATAAGAATAGAAAAATTAGTTAAATAGTGTTCCGTTGCTTATTCAAAATATGCACCTGGTTTCGGTATTAATAAATACTCAGCGCCAGGTGTTCCAGCTGGAAGCTACTTAGGCAGAATGGATGGTTCTCTTCCGTATGACATTTACTCTCGCAAAGATGGTTGGATTGATATTGGTCAAAACACTTGGGTAGAAGAGAAACAATCTGATATTCGATAATAGCATAGCCGACCTTTGTGGGTCGGTCTTTTTTTAAGGAGTGTAACAAATGAATCAAATTAATATATTAACAAAATCGTTTATAGCTACATTAGGTGGCTTTTGTGGATATTTCTGGGGAGGTTGGGATGCGGTTTTGCAAATATTAGTAATAATGGTAGCGATTGATTATATCACAGGCATGATTGCAGCAGGATATAACGGAGAATTGAAAAGTAAAGTTGGTTTCAAAGGCATTGCCAAAAAGGTAGTGCTTTTTTTATTAGTTGGGGTGGCTGCGCAGTTGGACAACGTAATCGGTAGCAATAGCGCTATTCGTGAAGCAACCATCTTTTTCTTTATGGGTAATGAGCTTTTATCAATCTTAGAAAATGCAGGACGTATAGGAATCATGTTACCTTCTGCATTAACAAATGCTGTTGAAATTTTGGGCGGCAAACAAAAACAAGAAGAGAAAAAAGGAGATGTTCAATAATGGGACACATTGTAGATATTTCAAAATGGAATGGTGATATTGAGTGGTCAGTTGCGGCCCCGCAACTTGATTTAGTGATTGCACGTGTACAGGATGGCTCAAACTATGTAGATCCAATGTATAAATCATACGTGGCTTCTATGAAGTCCCATAGCGTACCATTTGGAAACTATGCTTTCTGTCGTTTCGTATCTGTAGAAGATGCTAAAAAAGAAGCACAGGACTTTTGGGCGCGTGGAGACAAAGACGCATTATTTTGGGTTGCAGATGTAGAACAGGAAACGATGGGTAACATGGTAGCAGGTTCACAAGCTTTCATTGATGAGTTATATCGTTTAGGTGCTAAAAAAGTAGGTTTCTACGTAGGTCATCATATGTATGAACAATTCGGTATGTCTAAAGTGAAAGCAGACTTTACGTGGATTCCTCGTTATGGTGGAAATAAACCAGCATATCCATGCGATATCTGGCAATACACTGAAACGGGACAGGTACCTGGAATTGGTAAGTGTGACTTAAATCTATTAGTAGGAGATAAACCACTTTCTTGGTTTATTGGACAAAAACCGAATGTTTCGCAACCAGAGGGTATTGGGTTCGCCAAATCAAAGTATCCAGAAGGGTTTGGTGTTAACTATCATGATAAACCACACGGTTCTTTTCAAGGACGTTTTACAACAGCAGCGGAAGTATTATATTGGGGTGCCTACTGGGGGGCAGATGGTGATGTTTGGTTAGATTTAGGTAGAAGTCGTTGGGTAAAGGCTGAACATTATAATTACTGGCCTTTCAAAGCAGTATCAAAGTATCCAGAAGGATGGGGAGTAAATTATTACGATGGTATTGATGGTCCATATAAAGGTACAATTTCTTCAAAAGCGCCTGTCATGATTTATGCTCGTAAAGAAGGATGGATCGATATCGGTAATAATAGTTGGGCACCTGAAAAACATTTTGATATTTTAGATATTCGATAAAAGGTTTAGAGTCGCTCGTTTGAGCGGCTCTTTATTTTGGAATCGGGGCATGACCGGAAATAAAAAATGGCAGTGTTGTCCTACACACTAAGTTGTTTTCGTGCCTCGATTCGAGAATGAAAGGAGTGGTTCAGTGGTTAGTTTGTTTAAAGATTTCGTAAACAATGAAGCTATTCTTTATAAAGATATTAGAAAACACCTATTCAAGTCACCAAAGAAAAAGAGCGAAACAGACAAGCTAGGAGGAAACATGGACAGGAATCAAATTTTCATCGACGTCTTATTACACAAAGGGATTTACAAGGAAGAAGATACAGGACGTCAGCTTTATGAAATGAGTGAGCAGGAGTTATTCGAATTACTAAAAGGAGATGAAGAGCAATGCAACTATTCGAACATGGAACTTTTGAAGTGACTCAGTTATTGGAAGAATCAAAACGAAAATAAGGGGTGTTTGGATGAAGGCGCAACATATTGAGCTTAGATTATCTAATGTAGAAGAAAACTAAACTAAAGCGCTATTTGGTAGAAGGGGAGATTAATAAGATTCCTTTAGAAATTAAATATAAAAAGGCGATTATCCTCAATCGCCTTTTGGGTAATGTAGTGTAATTTTATTCAGTTATTTGAAATATAGTTTCATCAGGTCTGGAGAATCCATACAATTTCCTTGCGAACTTTAAAATACCTTCTTCACTCTCTGTTAAAGTTTTAATATCGTTTTCAAAATAACGTCCTGTAATTTCTAATTCAGATAATCTTTTCTTTTCTTTATTAAGTGTAATTTGTTTTTCTTGAATCATTTGTTCTTGCTTATAAATGGAAATTTGAATGGAAATAACCATAGGTAGCATAAAAGCAAGCGCTAATAAAAGACGACGTCTTAGCTTTTTATTCGTTTGTAGGTTCTTGTTAGGATTAATTTGTTTTTTGGAGATTGATTGTTGTGGTGGTAAATTTGGGACACTCCCCATTTTAATGCCTCCATTACTTATGTATAGAATTTAAATTGCTTAAAAGTATTATATATGCTAAATAGATAATTTTGAACCTATTTAGGCAAAGATAGGTTTTATGAAATTTAAATAAAATCCTTATTTTGTACACCAAGGTAGTCATCACAATTAACTAACGGTTTGTTGAAAAAAGAAGCCCCGCAAATATTGCAGAGCTTCATAGGGTTGAGTTATGTCGTACTCACATGGGATTTTAACATGAATGTTGCGGTGAATAAACTGGAAAATGTGTCCGATTGATTTAGAGCTATTATTTTAAACAAAAACGCTATTTGCGCGA
>NZ_NADV01000025.1:0-1467 GCF_003264175.1 Bacillus sp. SRB_331
TAATCTGTACCCTTTGTAAAGGACATTTTGAAAAAAGTTAGGCAACATCAAGGAGATGATTTCTGTATCCAACAGGAGTCATCTTTTTTAAATTCCATTGATATCTATAGTGATTATAGTACGTCATATATTTCTTAATCTCTTGTTTCAACTCAGTAAAAGACTCGCAAGGTTTTATATGTGCTTCATCTTTCAGATGACCAAAAAATGATTCCTGTGGAGCGTTATCCCAACAGTTTCCTCTTCTTGACATAGATTGTCCGAGCTTTAGCTTTTTGACTAATTTTTGGTAGGTAGGGCTTGTGTAGTGGGCTCCTTGATCTGAATGAATATATGCACCGTTAGTCAATCGAATCCTCTTATTCCGTTTTAGTTTATGAAGAGTTGTTGTTACGAGGTCTAATGTCATCTGTTCTGAAACATGGTAAGCTAAAATTTCATTGGTTGAGCTATCTAAAATTGTAGATAAATAAGCTCTTTTATTCTTACCGTAAACTAAATAAGTGATATCTGTAAGAAGTGTTTTTCCTGGGGTGTTTTGTTTAAATTCTCGATTTAATTGATTCGGCACTACTCGATGTTCTTTTGAAGCTTTCAGCATTCTTTTATAAGGGTTTGCTTTCCGAATCGGACAGACAATCTCATATTTCTTCATGATTCTACGGATACGCTTTAAATTGTAGACAACTTGAAAATGACCCGCCAATGTCATTTTTATTTGACGAGCCCCTTTCTTTCGATTTCTAAATCGAAGTGCTTTTAATATGATTTCTTTCACGATTTCATCTTGATCGTTCTTTTGTTTCCGTTGTTCTTGAGATGAAATGGAAAAATAATTATAGTATCCCGAACGGGATACACCAGCTACTTTACACAAGTAACTCACCATATTTCTTAAGTTATATTTTATGATGACAGAACGAATCAGGATATATTTCTGACTAGGTGATAACGTTATTTCCTTCTCATCCTCCCTTCCATAAGTTTGATCTTTTTTAACAATTCATTTTCTGCCTTTAGTAAGTTCCGTTCGGCTTCTAAACGAGCATACTTCTCTTCTAACGTAAGCTCTCTCTCAAGAGTTCTTCCCGCGTTTTCGGTGCGTGTATCTCGTAAACCAAATACACCATTTTTTCTGTAAGCAGCACGCCATCTACTTCCTGATGACATAATTCGTTTCATTCCAATCATATCTATATCAAAACCACATTCTTCAAAAATATTTCGGGGTAGTTTTCCTTTCGCATTCTCCTCAATAAAAATACGCTTAAATTCATCTGTATAAGTGATACCTTTCTGACTTACAGATTTTACATATGGGTTATTTGATAGAATTTGAATGTCTCTTTCTGTAAATAGCTTTTTTGTCATTTTAAACCTTCTCCGATTCCAATTTTCTCTCATTATACAAGAAATACCCTATAGAATAGATTTTTTTTCAGTGTCTATTCTATAGGGTACATTTTA
>NZ_NADV01000026.1:0-198212 GCF_003264175.1 Bacillus sp. SRB_331
GTTCAGTTTTCAAAGAACTTGTCTGCCGCTTCAAAAGCGACTTCATCATATTAACATCTTCATTTTTCGATGTCAACTATGTTTTGAATTTCTTTTTTGTCGTTTTCTGCGTTTCCGCATCAGCGACGTTTATTAATATACCATCATGGTTTTTAAATAACAAGTATTTTTTATAAAAAAATACAAAAAGTTATCTATCCTACTTTCTTCTATAGAAAGAACCCTTATCCTTTCTACTAAAAACATTCATTTTGATTGTATACAAGTTATTATACACTATCATCAACCAGGCAGTATTTCACAATAACTTCCTAACCTTTAGTCTTCTCCTTTTTTAATTTTATAATTACCATAGTTCTGCTTAAGAAGGACAAATAATCATTTAAATGTAGAGTAACAAAAAACGTGGCCACTATACTAGAGCAAAACTTTAATTCTTGATTTTTCTCTCCAATCAGGAATTTTGCTTCCACAAATAACAAACTTCCCCTCGAAATATTAAATCAAGATTATTGTTAGAATTTTTTTACATTTAATTAATGAAAGATATCCAATTTTTGTTATATAGTAAGAAAGTGCCCACAAAACTATAAATAAACTAATGGAGGAATTATTTTATGGATAGGTTAACAAAATTTTCATTAAAAAACCGAGCCGCTATTATTATTATGGTTTTTCTCATTTCCATACTCGGTGTTTATTCCGGCTCTAAATTACCTATGGAATTTTTACCAAGCATCGATAACCCTGCAATAACTGTTACGACATTATCTCAAGGGCTCGATGCTGAAACGATGACCAAGGACGTAACTGACCCCCTTGAAAAACAATTTCGTAATTTAGAACATATCGATGGCATCACTTCTTCCACACATGAGGGATTATCACGCATCGACATTGCATACACATCCAAGGCAAATATGAAAGACGCGGCACGCGAAGTCGAAAAAACAATTAATACGATTAAATTACCTAAAGATGTAACTAAACCTGTTGTTAGCCAATTAAACACTTCTATGATTCCACTCGCTCAAATTACCATCCAGAAGCAAAACGGATTTTCAAAAGCTGACGAAAAACAAATTGAGAAAGAAATCGTACCACAACTCGAAAGCATTGATGGTGTTGCCAATGTTATGTTTTTCGGAAAATCAACTTCCGAATTATCCATCGTACTTGATCCTAACCAACTAAAAGATAAAAACGTAACATCACAGCAAGTATTAACAGTTTTACAAGGAAAAGAAACTTCCACTCCAGCCGGAGCAATTACCGTTAATAAGGCAGAATACAATCTTCGTGTCATCGGGGATATAAAAAATGTAAATGACATAAAAAATATCACCGTTACACCTCAAGTAAAATTACAAGATGTTGCTCAAATTGAATTAAAACAACATTACGATACAATCTCGCACATAAACGGGGAAGAAGGAACAGGATTAATCATCATGAAAGAGCCGAGTAAAAATGCGGTTGCAATCGGAAAAGAGATTGATAAAAAGATTAAAGATATAAGCAAGCAATATAAAGATCAATTCTCTATTAAACTTTTAGCTTCAACTCATGAGCAAGTTGAAAATGCTGTTACTAGTATGGGAAAAGAAGTAATCCTTGGGGCAATTGCTGCAACTCTCATTATCTTAATCTTTTTACGCAGCTTCCGAACAACACTCATCGCTGTCGTTAGTATTCCATTATCTATTTTATTAACACTATTTTTACTCCATCAATCTAACATCACACTTAACATTCTAACTCTTGGTGGCTTAGCCGTTGCAGTTGGACGTCTCGTCGATGATAGTATCGTTGTCATCGAGAATATTTTCCGTCGTTTACAAAAAGAATCTTTCTCTAAAGATATTATTCTCGATGCAACAAAAGAGGTCGCCGTCGCAATTACCTCTTCTACTTTAACGACAGTCGCCGTTTTTTTACCTATCGGTCTCGTATCGGGAGTAATCGGAAAACTAATGTTACCTATGGTGTTAGCAGTTGTGTATTCTATACTTTCTTCCTTAATTGTGGCATTAACAGTCGTTCCACTTATGGCTTTTTTACTGCTCAAAAAAACAAAACGTCGCAATTCACATTCTTCACCGCGATATGTCACTACATTAAAGTGGGCTCTTTCTCATAAGTTTATCATTCTACTCACTTCTTTTTTATTATTTGCAGGATCGATTGCAGCCTACATACTACTTCCGAAAGCGAACATAAAGTCTGAAGACGATACAATGCTTTCCGTTAACATGACATTTCCAGGTGATTATGATTCTGAAGCTAAAAAACAAAAAGCCTTTGATTTCGAAAAGAAACTCCTCTCTAATTCTGATGTAACAGATGTTATTTTGCGAATGGGATCTAGCGAAGAAGATGCACAATGGGGACAGACAACTCAAAACAATCTTGCAACTATATTTGTAGTCTTTAAAAAAGGATCTAATATCGACCAATATATTAAAGAATTAAAAAAGGATCATAATACTTTTGAACCAGCTGAACTTGATTATATAAAAACGAGTTACTCTGACTCTGGAGGCGGAAACAACTTACAATTTAACGTAACCGCTACTAACGAAACAAATTTAAAAAAGGCCGCTAACATCGTCGAAACAAAACTAAAAGGTATGGACGATCTCTCTAAAGTAAAAACAAATATAGAAGACTCTAAAAAAGAATGGCAAATTCATATCGATCAAACAAAAGCGGAACAACACGGTTTAACACCAGAATTAGTAGCACAACAAGTATCATTCCTTATGAAGAAATCTCCTATTAGGGAAATCTCAATCAATAATGAAAAAACAACTATTATGATAGAACATAAAAAGGCATCCATTAACAAACAAGAAGATATTTTAAACACAAACATACTATCACCTATTAACGGACCAATTCCTTTAAAAGACATTGCAACTATTTCAGAAAAACAACTTCAAACGGAAATTTTCCATAAAGATGGGAAAGAAACGATTCAAATTACCGCAGAAGCTTCAAGTGAAGATTTAAGCAAAGTAAGCGCAGAAGTAAACAAGGCGATAGCCGACTTAGATTTACCTAACGGAGCAAAAGTAAATGTCGCAGGCGCTACTGAATCTATGCAAGAGAACTTCACAGATTTATTCAAAATTATGGGGATCGCAATCGGGATTGTATATTTAATTATGGTTATCACATTCGGGCAAGCACGTGCTCCTTTCGCGATTTTATTCTCTTTACCATTAGCTGCTGTCGGCGGTATTTTAGGATTAATCATTTCAAGAACACCTGTTGACGTAAATTCATTAATCGGCGCATTAATGTTAATCGGGATTGTCGTTACAAATGCTATTGTATTAATAGAAAGAGTGCAACAAAATCGGGAAAACGGTATGGAAACCAGAGAAGCCTTACTAGAAGCAGGATCTACTAGATTACGCCCAATTATTATGACAGCTATAACAACAATTGTCGCTATGCTACCACTCCTCTTCGGGCAATCTCAAGCAGGAAGTATGGTATCGAAAAGTCTGGCCGTCGTTGTAATCGGTGGTTTGGCAGTCTCAACCGTTCTTACATTAGTAGTCGTTCCCGTTATGTATGAACTATTAGATAAAATCGGGAGAAAAAGACGCTCCCGCAGAAAAATAAGCACTTCTACAGAAACACCTGATATTTAAACTAAAAGGCGTTATCTTCAATTATGAAGATAACGCCTTTTTATCCCTCTACCTATCCATAATCCATCACTTTTTTACCATACTTCTCTAGCGGCTCTCCAGAATCTACAATAAGATATTCACCATGTAAAGGCCTTTTACTGCCAGCCAGACATTTTTGAAATGCTACTTTTGTAATTTGACTTATCTTACGTTCACGCGTTTGTAACCTACGATTAATTTCTTCTATATTATTAAGATAACATTCAATATATTTATGTGTAGCCCCATACTTCCGACATAAACCTATTCCTTTTCAAGCATCCCCTCATAGAGACATGAGCTATCTAATATAACACTATGTTCTTGTTCCAACAAAAAACCTATCAGTTTCCACTCAATATCATAGGAGACTCCCCCAACAACTGTCGATTCACTCCCTCTTACCGTTAATGATTTTAATAAATGTCCGTAAAAAAACTCCCTGTTTATAAACAGAGAGTTCTTTTACGGACATTTATGCCGCTTTTACCTTCTTCGTCGTTTTACGACTTTTTTTCGCTCCTGTAAAACGCTTGTGTAATACAGATGCTACGAAACGAGAAATGATATTAAAGAGTAATACCATAATAATTAATACAGCTGCGGATTTTGTTGCAATTAACTTCGCATCCGGGATAATCCCTTCAGAGTTTAATTTCCAAATGTGAACAGCTAACGTTTCAGCTGGTCTAAATGGATTTAAAGGATGCGAGGGGCTCGAGAAGTCCGCTGCTGAATTTAAAATAGGTGATGTTAAACCCGCTGTATAAATTAACGCCGCAGCTTCACCGAATATACGGCCTGCCGCTAAAATAATACCTGTAATGATTTGTGGTAACGAAGACGGGATAATGATGCGGGCAATTGTTTGCCATTTCGTTGCACCTAGTCCAAGACTCGCCTCTTTTACATTATGAGGAACTTCAGAAATCGCATTTTCACAAACACGTGTTAAACCAGGCAAATTCAAAATAGTTAAAGCAAGAGCTCCACCCATTACTGTATATCCCCAGCCTGTCATGGTAACAAATACTAATAAGCCAAATAGTCCAACAACAATAGAAGGTAAAGACGCCATTGTTTCAATACATAAACGAACAAAACTTAAAAAACGACCTTGTTTTGCATACTCCGCTAAATATATTCCAGCCCCTAGTCCAAGAGGAATAGATATAATAAGTGTTATAACAAGCATGTAGAAAGAATTGAATAACTGTGGACCAATTCCCCCACCAGCTCTTGTATTGCTTGGTTCTCCGAATAAGAAACTAGGATCCCAAAATCCCCATCCCTTTTGCAGAATTTCGTACATTAAAAAAGCCAGCAAAGCTACAACTAAAGCTGCAACCCCATAAAAGATACCTGTCCAAACTTTATTTACCGTTCTTGCATTCATTATTATCGCTCACCTCTTTGACCAATCGCTCGAATTACTAAAATAAACAGGAATGAAATAACAAGTAAAATCATTGCTAACGTCCATAGCGCATTGTTCCAAGCTGTTCCGTTCAATGTATTCGTCATATCCATTGTCAGAATACCTGTTAACGTTGCTGTTGGACTATATATTCCTTCCGGTAATTTAATCGTGTTCCCGATTACCATTTGAACCGCTAACGCTTCACCAAAAGCACGCGCTAACCCTAAAACTATACCTGTTAAAATTCCTTGTTTTGCAGCAGGAACAATAACTCGGCTAATCGCTTGCCATTTCGTCGATCCTAGACCGTAAGAAGCTTCCAAGTAATCAAACGGAACAGAGCGTATTGCATCAGAGGCAATACTAGCAATAGTAGGTAAAATCATAATACTCAGGACAATAATACCCGCAATTAAACTAAATCCCACTCCACCGAACGAATCCCGTAATAGAGGAACCAAGATCGTAACCCCTAATAATCCGTATACAACTGATGGAATACCAACTAATAATTCTAAAACAGGCTTTAATACTTTATTCCCAAACTTCGGCGAAATTAAATTCATGAATATAGCAAGAGCTATAGCAATTGGTGCACTAATGACAACAGCACCTAACGACACAAGCGTCGAACCGACAATAAAGATGACAGCACCATACGTACCTTGATCAGCATTTGGATTCCATTTTGTCGAAGTTAACACCTCAGAAAATGAGATACCACTTTGCGTGAAAGATTGAATTCCTTTGCCGCAAATAAACGCAATAATAGCTAATGTAATAAAAACAATAAAGATACCGCAAAACGTAACAAGTGATCTACCTATATATTCACTCTTTACGTAATTAATTTGTTTTTTCCCCTTCATCACAGGACAGACCCCACTTCATAGATTGAAATGAACAGGACTGGCCTTGCAGCCAGCCCCATAAAATTTTATTACTTATTTAATTTAGACATTGGGATGTAACCCATATCTTCTACTTGTTTTTCGAAATCTTTACCTTTTACATAGTCAATGTAAGCTTTTGTCGCTTCTTTTGCCTCACCTTTAGTTACCATGTACTCGTAAGACCAGAATGGATATTTACCAGCAGAGATGTTTTCAACTTTCGGTTCAGCACCATCAATTTTCACAGTTTGCAATGCGCCTTTTTTATCGCCAACCATGTAAGACATTGCTAAATAGCTGATTGAACCTGGAGTAGAGTTAATCGCTTGCTCTACTGCACCGTTAGAATCTTGTGTTGTACCAGTTCCATCATTAATTTTAGCTTCTTTCATAACTGTTTTTTCAAATGTAGCACGTGTACCAGATGAAGCTGGACGATTAATTACATTGATTTTTTCATCTTTTCCGCCTAACTCTTTCCAGTTCGTCACTTTTCCAGTGAAGATATCTTGTACTTGTTTTGCTGTTAAGTTATCAACTTTTACATCTTTATTTACGACAAGTGCGAATGCGATACCCGCTACCTTGTTATCTACTAATTCTTTCGCTTTTTCAGCATCTTTTATTTTATCTGAAGCCGGAACATCCGAATTACCAATTTGTACTGCACCAGATGCTACTTGGTTAATCCCAGTTCCACTACCGCCACCTTGAACTTGAATAGAAACTTTTGAATTTTTCTCCATGAATTTCTTTCCAGCTTCCTCCGCAAGAGGTTGAAGAGCTGTAGAGCCAGCCGCTGCAATCGTACCTGATAATTCTTGTTTTGCATCGCTACCTTTAGCAGCTTCCTTATTATCCGTACTTTCTGCTTTTCCACATCCAACTAATGCACCTGCAACAACTAAAGCCGCTAAAGAAAATTTAATACCCTTTTTCATGATCATGTCTTGTACCCCCATTTGGATTATCACTTTTCGAATTCATCTTCTTTCGAACACAAATTCATTGTAGGACAACAATATTATGTGAGTGTTAAGCAATTTTTAAGTTTAAGTAAATAGAGATAACATCCCATAAAAGCTAGACATTCCAACATTTACAGTTGAAAAAGCCAACAAAACCCACACTAAACACGCAGTATTGTAAATTTATTCTTAACAATGTAAATCCAATGTAAATATTTTTCTTTATTTTGCCCTTTAAGTTAAAACTATATTTACAAATCCACTATATTTTTTAAATTTTACACTCTTACTTTATTTACATTAAGAAGAATTTCAGTAATATTTTTCGGGACAACTCAATAAATTGGAACAATTCTAAAAATATTTGAATATTTTTAAAGTACTAATTGACAGCATCATTAAATGTAGTCTACTATATTAGTATCAAAAAGTTTACCTAAGGAAACTTTTTAAACTAAAACTAAAAATATAGAGATGAGGTAACTTTTATGGTATCGGCTAATACTAAACCCCTTTCCGAATTCAGAACAGGGGAATTTGTACAAATTGAGAAGATACAATTAGAAGGAACTATGAAACGACGTTTATTAGATTTAGGCTTTTTTCCTGGAGCGACAATTAAAGTATTACAACGCAGCCCACTTGGAGACCCAGTCGCTTATCAAGTAAGCAACACAACTATTGCACTGCGTAGTGAAGAAAGCTCCCTTATTTTCGGGGTATTAATAGGAGATGATTTCAGATGAGTAACCATCGTATTGCGTTAGCTGGTAACCCGAATACTGGGAAAAGTACATTATTTAATACTTTAACAGGCTTAAAACAACATACTGGAAACTGGACGGGGAAAACTGTTTTAAAGGCTGAAGGGGAATATAAGCATGGTGGAAATATATATACAATAATAGATTTACCTGGAACTTACTCACTGTATTCAAATTCGGCAGATGAAGAAGTCGCACGAGATTATATTATATTTGAAAAACCAGAAGTAACTGTAGTTGTTATTGACGCAACTGCAATGGAAAGAAATTTAAATTTAGCACTCCAAGTGATGGAAATGACAAACGATGTGGTCATTTGTATTAACTTAATTGATGAAGCCGAGAAAAAAGGAATCATTATTGACGAAAAGAAATTAGCAAAATCACTCGGTGTGCCTGTAGTGAAGATTTCTGCTCGCAACCGAGTAGGCATTGGTCATTTGCTAAATGTCATCGCTAAAGTAGCAAATAAAAAACTCATTCCAACACCAATTAAAATTACTTATAATGAAAAAATCGAAAATATGATTCAAGAATTAGAACCACAAATTTATAAAGTGTTCGGCAATACGTATCCAGCACGTTGGATTGCGTTACGTATTTTAGATGGAGATAAAAATTTCTTAACTGCACTTCAAAAACATCATAACGAACCACTTGTAAGGGAGGTCGTAATAAATGGAATCTCACTCAGCCAGTAAAGCTCTTCCGCTGGACTATATTGTTCAACATGCACAAACACTTTCAAAAGAAGATATACGAGATGATATTGTCGGAGATATTTATCGAACCTCCGCAAGTATATGTAAAGAAGCTGTCCAATATACAAATACCGATAAATTGTATCGTTCTGAAAAACTAGATAAAATTTTCACATCTCCAATCTGGGGATTCCCAATTATGCTCGGTATTTTATCTATTGTTTTTTATCTTACAATTGCAGGCGCTAACGTACCTTCTGATATGATCGCTAAGTTCTTTGGCTGGATAGAAGGATATTTAACATCTTGGTTCCAAGCAGCGCATGCACCTGAATGGTTACATGGCATTTTAATACTTGGTTTATTCCGCGGTACCAGTGCTGTTATAAGCGTTATGTTACCACCAATGGCAATCTTTTTCCCTATGTTCGCACTATTAGAAAACTACGGATATTTACCACGTGTCGCATTTAACATGGACCGCTTATTCAAACGATCTGGTGCACATGGCAAGCAATCTTTAACAATGGCAATGGGATTCGGTTGTAATGCAGCTGCCATCATGTCAACACGTATTATTGAATCACCACGTGAACGTATGCTTGCAATCTTAACAAACAACTTCGTTCCATGTAATGGGCGCTGGCCTATGTTAATTTTAATGGCTTCACTATTTATGGCCGCTGGCTATACAGGAAGTATGCAAACATTTGTTACTGCAGGTGTCGTAGTTGGAATGGTTGTAATTGGTGTTATTATGACATTAACTGTTTCTTGGGTACTATCGAAAACAGCTTTAAAAGGCGTTCCAACTCACTACACACTAGAGTTACCGCCATACCGCAAACCAAAAATTTGGAATACAATTGTACGTGCAACACTCGATAAATCAATATATGTTTTAAAACGAGCTGTAGTTGTAGCTGCCCCTGCAGCTGCATTAACTTGGTTACTTGCTAATATTTTCATCGGTGACACAAGCCTACTTATGTATTTTGTAAACTTTCTAGATCCATTCGCTAAAATGTTAGGACTTGACGGCTTTATTCTAGCTGCATTCATTCTTGGGCTACCAGCTAATGAAATTGTCATCCCGATTTTATTAATGTCTTACTTATCAACTGGCGCTTTAACTGAAATAGATGATTTTAATCAAATTAAAAATCTATTCTTAGAAAATGGTTGGACTTGGTTAACAGCGTTAAACACAATGTTGTTCTCACTCCTTCATTTCCCATGCGGAACAACACTAGTTAACATATATAAAGAAACAAAAAGTGCAAAATGGACATTTTTATCGTTTGCAATCCCTACTGTTATTGCCATTGTTGTTACATTCCTCTCTACACAATTGGTACATTGGTTAGGTCTTGTATAAAAGCAAAGCATACATAGAAGGTATCCCCCTTCACCATATGCTTTGTGCATAAAAGAAACCTGAAATTCATTCAGGTTTCTTTTTATCTTTCCACGGCTGAGCTCCATACGTTGTGATTTTTTTATGAATAAAATATATGGTCCCCGGAAGAATCGCCATTAATATCGTGCAACTAATTCCTAGTCCAGTAAACAACTTAAATCACCTTATTTCACTCTCTTCGGTAAAGCTGAACCTGAATGCTCAATTGTCGGATGAACATGAACAGTAACCTCAGCATTACTAAAATAATTTTCACCTTGATCCCAATTCTTATCTATCTTCTTCCATTCTTTATAATTATGCCGCTTATATACTTCTCCTAACGCTAATACATCTACCTTATATTTTTTTTGAACAAGCTTAATCGATTTTTGGATACGCTTCTCCATTTCCTCCGCAATGGTTTTCTTTAATCGCTTTTCATTCATAATTTGTTTATGATCACTAAAATGTAACTCTGCTAAGGTCCCTTCCAAAGATAAATGGATATCAAACTTCGGTTTTGTAGCATTTTCCGTAGATACTTTAATCTTTCGGCGCATCTTATGAATTTCGTATGTAACAAGCTGACCTTGTTTACGGATAGTAAAGAACCCTCCAATTTTTTTACCTATTACATAATTCATTCCGAATGTTTCTTCTCCATTCAAACTGCCTACACACTTATTATCTTTTCCACGAAACAACGCTGCCCCGTTCATTTGTACCCCCTGCTTTGTTAGTTCGAGAATAGGTAATACGAAACTTTGGTTAGCAATCATTTTTTGCTGTACCTCACCAATTCTTGCAGCTTCAATCATTTGAGCATTTTTCGGAGGATGCTCAGCTAACATATCAATATACTGCGCCGGTAAGTTCTCAGGCTTGGCACTCTGCTTTAAAATAGCTTCTGCATTTTTCTTAGAAACGAACAAACGAATATTTCTTCTCATCTCGTGATCACGAATATATACATCTAACGTATTTTGTAAAACATATGGATTCGCTAGTAAATCTTTAGAAAAAATTATCACTTGTATATGCGGAAAGAATAATGAGCGACTAATTTTTTTAGCAATAATTCGTATTTGCTCAAAGACACTATCTGCTTTCGCACTAACATTAATATAATTTTCACTACCTCCACCTACTTGGCCACCTTGTTGCGCTAACTTACTGGGAAGTACCATCTGATACGTCCCTTTCATAATTGGATTTGATTTCTTTGCCTTCACAATATCGTAAGCTGCGCCTACTACAAATCCTCTTTCTTCTATTTCTTCTAGCTCAGAGCACCCACTTATAGATCCAGCTAAAACCATAACCATTATAATTTTAAGAAGGTGTTTCATTTCTACCATTCCTTCTTTTTATTTTATATACAATAAAAACTAACAAAGGCGCTAGCACGACAAAACCCATATCTATCCAAGCTAAATAAGTCCCATAACTTGACAAAGTATTCAAATTACTAGGTATCATATTCGCCATAAAAATAATCGGGGCACTTACAAAAATGAAAATATGTTTCTTCACTTTCGGAAACATAGCACAAAATAATAAAGATGCGACGTCATAATACATTGCTGTAGTGTTATAAATAGTAATAATCCAAGTAGTAAAAAAAATGGCATCAAATCTTTCTAAAAAACCTCCACCAATTTCAATTTCTTTACCCAATTCAATTGTTGGATACGTCAATCCACGGGTTGTCATATACGAAAAAACGCTAATACAAGTTACATAAATTAAAATGTATGACAGCACATTTACCATCACTGCTTTTGCAACTGCCATTGGCGCTTTTTTCGCTGCCTTATCGTTCAACATCACAGCATAAAACAGAGCTACCTCAAATCCGATAAATGTGAAAATAGAATTTTTAACTCCTACAGCATATTGACTTACGTTCGTTTGAAAAGCTGGTAGTAAATTGTTTATTTCCATTAAATTCACATTCAATAAAGAAAGCAACACTATCGCAATGAACACGATAGGTAAGAATAGAACATTTAACCTTACTAAAGCCGCTCTCGATCCTGCTACTCCATAAATAACAACTAATAAGAAGAAGAAAGAGAGTAGCTGTATTGGTGTATCACTAAATAAATATGTTTGTGAAATAATTGCAATCATTCGCGATTCATATGCGGTCAAAGCAGCAAATGTTAATACTAAAATGCTACTAATTGTGTATGCAACAGGCTTCGTCAAATGTGCACTTGTATATTGAACAAAGTTTTGTTTTGGGAATAAAATAGCTACCCTCGTTACAAACCAACCTAAAACCGCACATATCAATCCACCCAAAAGCAAAATAATCCAACCGTCCGAAAATAAAGTTTGCGTAGCAATATCTCGAGGCATAGATAATGCACCTATACCGATAATTGTTGACGATACCGCAAAACCAAGTTCCCGAGATCCAATTTCTTCATCCCCATATTCAAATGTCTTCAATTACTCTCGCTCCTTTGGACGTAATGTAGAGTCTTTCGTTTGTAAATATTCTGGTCTCTCTTTTAACATTGATTTTGGTAAGCGAACCAATTCTTCTTCCCAATCTTTATAAAAAGCAGGAGCAATAGGTGTTGTATACGGAACCCCAACACTCTTTAAATTTGTAATATGAACCGCAAGTGCAATAAGGGCTAAAATAATTCCATATAGCCCAAAAGCAGTCGCCGCTAAAACAAAGACAAAAAGTAAAATCCGAAACGTAATCGTAATGCTATATACAGGAAGTGAAAATGTAGCAATTGCAGTAACCGCAATAATAATTACTAAAAACGGATTTACAATTCCCGCATTTACTGCCGCTTCTCCAATTACAAGACCACCTACGATACCAATTGTTTGCCCCATCGGTTTCGGAAGCCTAATCCCGGCTTCTCGTATTAATTCCATCGTTAATGCCATCATTAATGTTTCTATATATGCCGGAAATGGCACCCCTTCTCTCGCTCCCGCAATAGAATAAGCTAGTTTAGATGGGATAAGCCCTTGATGATACGATACAAGCGCTACGTACATGGCAGGTAATAAAACAGCAGCAATACCTGATCCCATACGTAAAATTCTTAATAACGTTCCAATTACCCAACGCTCATAATGATCTTCGACAGATTGAAAAATATCAACAAATACAAGTGGAGCTATAAGAGCAAACGGTGATCCGTCCACTAAAATGGCCGCCTTTCCTTTCGCCAATGCAGCCACTATATTATCTGGTCTTTCTGTATTTAAAAACTGCGGAAACGGCGACAAATTATTATCTTGAATTAATTGCTCAATCGTTCCTGTCTCAAAAATGACATCTGTCACTATTGATTGAAGACGCCGATCTAGCTCTTTTACGATGTAAGGGTTAATAATATCTTCTATATATACTAGGGTTACTTCTTTCTGCGATCGCTTTCCCATAATATAAGATTGAAACCGTAACTTCGGATCACGTAAACCACGGCGAATTAACATTTTATTCACATTAATATCTTCATTTAATCCAACTCTCGGTCCACGTATTAAATCTTCTGTCACTGGCGGTTCTAGACTTCTTTTCTCCCAAGCCCTACTGTTAACAACAATAGCCGTTTGAATATTATCAATTAATATGACTGTATCCCCTGCTAAAACCGCATTTATAATATCTGGAAAAGTTGTCTTCCTACCGACTTCTGCAATAGAAATAAAACGATCCAATAATGTCTGAACCACAGCTGCTTCATTTGGTATTTCTTCATATTGAAGTGTACGAACTACATATTTATAAACATTATCCTTATCTGTCAATCCACATAAAAAAACAACCGCACAACGTGTAATGCTACCAGCAAGAGCAACTTCTCTAATTGTTAAATCATTAGGTGAACCTAACTCATCTCTAATTTCCTTCATAACTTCAAACAAGTTACCTTTTAGTTCTAACAATTTCCCCACCTAACTTCCTTTTCAACAAGTTTTTAGTTAGATTCCGCTAATAGAAGAAAATATATACAAAAAAAGAGCTATCTCTTTTCGAAGATAGCTCTAACACGCGGGTTACTTTTCTACTATTATATTGTCTGTCTTTATAGATACACTTTTCGTGAATCCACTAACTATAAACATCACAATAATATTAATTAACAATGCGACTATACCTACATTCAAATCTTTTATATATTGCGGGAAACCCGGAAACATTGTAGCTATAGTAGAACCAGATAAGGTGATATATGCAACAACTAACAGCCCAATCCCCATCCCTGCAATCGCTCCTTGCTTCGTAATAATTTGCCGAGGAAACAAACTACATACAAGTGCAGGGAAAAGTTGTGTCACTATACTGTATCCCATTAAAAGAAGTGCCCCTATTGTTTCTCCTCCTTTAAATGTAAACAATACTGCTACGAGCGTTACTACAGGCACAAATAATTTTGCAGCTTTAGCAACTTGTCTATCTGAAGCAGATGGGACCATCGTACGATAAATATTTTTCGCTAACAATGTAGAAGCGGCCATAACAAGCATAGATGCTGGAACTAATGCCGTTAATACCCCAGCACTACCAATAATCCCAATAAACCAAGGATCAAAAGTTTGAAGAGCAAGACGGAATAATGAAAGGTCTACATCCACTCCCTTTAACCCTGGAACTTGTAAAATAGCAGCAAAACCTGCAAAGAATACGAAAAGCAAAACTAAAGAATACAGTGGCATGATTGCCGCATTTTTACGAAATACTTTTTCATTTTTTGCAGAGAAAGCAGAGGCAAATGTATGAGGCCACATGTAGAAACCGAGGGCCGTTAATATAATAGTAGAAACAAACCAAGAAATACTCATTCCTTCTTCAGGTAAAGATAAAAACCCTGGTTTCGCAGCTTCTACAGCTTCGAACATCGGCTGAAATCCTCCATAATAATGATACGGTAAATATATACCTAAAAACATAACGATGAATAGTATCATAATATCCTTCAAAGCAGCTGTCCAAGCCGAACCATGTATACCTGAAACCATTACATATATAGTTATAACAATAGCGCCAATCCATACCGCAATAACAGGTGACACTCTTCCATAGGAAGCTTCCGAAACGATGATCCCTAACCCCTTTAGCTGTAAAACGAGATATGGGATGATAGAAATAACACCAATAATTGAAACAATTATCCCAAGCGTCTTACTTCTATATTTCTTCGCAAAAAAATCGGACTGCGAAACGAGGTTATGCTCTTTTGCATATTTCCAAATTGGAGGCAATAAGAAATACGATAAAATATAAGCTAATGCACCATACCCTAAAATATAAAAAGTAGGAGCTCCTTTACTATACGCCCAGCCACTTCCTCCTAAAAATGTGAATGTCGTATAAATTTCGCCTGCCATAAGGAGAAAAACGAAAATAGTTCCAAACCCTCTTCCTCCAACTGACCATTGCTCTAAATTCATATCTTTCCCACGTTGTGCTCGAATTCCTAAAAATAGTGCTAGAAATAAGAAGAAAATAATGATAAGTAATGCAGTCATTTTACGTCCCCCTTATTAGCAGGATCGAATACGTACACAAGACCCATACAAAGAGACGTAATGAGCACTGATAATAGTACCCAAAATAATAAAAATGGCATCCCCCATACGTAAGGAGTGACCGAATTTGCAAATACTGGTCCAAATACTAAACAAAGAACTGGAATAAGTGCTAGCACGTGTATTTTTTTCATCTCATTCTCCTTTACTTATAAAATTCATAATAGATGATACAAAGACTTCCACTCCAATTGGTAATGCGTCTTCGTCAATTGTAAAACGAGGGTGATGATGCGGATATATAATTCCCTTCTCTTCATTTCCTGCCCCTATAAAAAAAAACGTCCCTGGTGCCTTTTGTAAAAATGCTGAAAAATCTTCTCCTGCCATCGTTGGCTGTAAACGAACAACTCTTTCTCTTCCATACAGTTGTAATGCTGTATGTTCAATAAGCTCTGTAACTTCATAATCGTTCACAACTGGTCGATATCCATATTCATAAGAAAATGTATACTTAGCACCGTAGGATTCTGTAATATGTTTTACAATCCTTTCAAGCTTCTTCTTTGTTTCTTCTCTTAATTCATGCCTTAAACTTCTCACTGTCCCTTCAATCTCCGCTTGTTCCGGGATAACATTATGAGTTGTCCCAGAATGAAATTGCGTAACAGATACTACGAGAGAATCTAACGGATTCGTGAGGCGAGATACAATTTGCTGAATTTGCGAAACTACTTGCGCACCAATGGCGATACTATCAACTGTTTCATGCGGAATTCCAGCATGCCCACCTTTTCCCTCTATCGTAATTTTAAAAACGTCCGGCGCCGCCATCGCAGGACCATAAATTACACCTACTTTTCCAACCTCTAATGACGCCCAAAGATGAGCACCAATAATGTAATCCACACCTGTCATCACTCCCGCTGCGACCATTTCCTCTGCACCGCCCGGAAAGTTTTCTTCTGCATGTTGAAATAAAAAGCGAATCTCTCCTTTAACTTTCTCTCTTTCCTCTACCAACTTATGTACTACACCAAGCAATATTGCCATGTGACCATCGTGACCACACGCATGCATCACACCTGGATATATAGAAATAAAATCAAACTTATTTTCTTCATGAATAGGAAGAGCATCCATATCAGCACGAACCGCGATAGTTTTACCAGGCTGCCTACCAATTAACCTTGCCATTACACTATATTTAGTAGGCCTTGAGACTTCTAAATACGGGATTTCCCGAAGTATGTCGAATACAAATTGAGATGTTTTTTCCTCTTGAAAAGATAACTCTGGATACTTATGAAAATGCCTTCTCCACTCAATCAACTGATTCTTTGATAAAACAAGTTCCTTTGCGACATCCATTTCTCTTCTCCCCTTCTTTACCAAGTTAAATGTTATTATAGCGTGAATCGTTAACTTCTGAAAGAATTTTCAGAATTTTCTATAACAAATATTCAAAAAGAAAAAGCCACCTCAAGATGACTTTTCATTTTATAAAATAGTAATTGCTTGTTTCCCCATTTGCTCCCATGCCTTTTCAAATTCAGCACGAGGAACAGCTTTTCGTGGATTGTCTGCAAGAGGATCATTTACGTATACAAAGTTTTGATCATATCCAATTACTACAACACTATGCTCATAATATGTAATTTTCACTTCACCTGAACTCGTATTCCATGTTTCAAAACTACTTTCGGCTAATGGTTTAAACGTTGTATTAATAATTACCCATACTGGAGAACCAGAACTAATTACTTTATATAGATCTTGCACGTCTCTACCCGTTAAATTAATTACTTTTTCAGGAACATACTTTTCTGCTAAATTAAAAATCGGTTGATTATATACACCGTATCCCAGCTCAGCTTTCGTGTAAATATTTCCAACGAATCCCTCATACGGATTTCCATGCAAACCATCTTGTTTAAATGGAACGCGATGAATTTCACTAGCAAGTTGCATCTTATCTACTTGTACACCTTTATGTTGTAGTAGCATAGTTAAACTTGTCACTTCACAACCTCTAGGTAATTCAGGTAACTGTCTAATAAACGGAACCTCTGTAATCATTGCACTTTCTTTCATCTCAGAGAAAAGGTCTAACCGAAATTCTTGTGCCTTTTTCATAATTTTATCTTTCTCGAAAAAGAACACGACAGCAAATATAATACCGAAAATAAAAATATATTTTAACTTTTTCATCATAAACCAAACTCCATTATATCAATTATTTTAAAGGCACAACTCCTATCATTGTACCTTTCTTCTTACTAGTTTGCTAGAAAGATTCTGTGAATTATTATTCACAAATACCTTTTTAAAATTCCGATTGTTTTAAATAGAAAGAAAAAATATAATTTTTCAGAATTTTTTACTAAAAAACAAAATTATTAACCTAGTGAAAGAATAACGTTTCCTTCACTAGGTTAATAAACATTCTAAGGTATTTAGTCATAGTTAGTTTTTCCTTTACATACTCAGTTCACAACAAAATAAACCAAGTATGTTTTTCACCCCCACTAATGATTAAAAGCACCGAATAAAATCTAGTTAAAACATACAAAAAAATATGGGGGGAGGGACATATGAATCAACAAGTAGAACAAGCAGAATTAAAATAAAGCACACCACTTTATCCAATAGTTCCAATCGTAGCTTTCTCACTCAATTTCCTTACATTTGTTAGTTTAGCTTTCATTCCAAATCAGAGAATTGCTCTTTATTGCTGGGTTCCATTTATGATCATTTGTTACATTTTATACCGAGTTAAAGTTTCGGAAAGTTGTCACATTTGAGCAAAAAAGAAATATAACTTAGGTAACAAACTGAATATATTAAAAATTCAGTATTTTTCCTTATGATAAGATAATTTTTTTCTATTTATTGGGTATGTTGGTATAACTTTATTTATCTTAAAATTCCCACAATCACGTTTTTATCTGGAAAATAGTTTACAATGTTATCAAGTTACAAATGATATTCACCTTAAAAAGCGTGCATTTGTGTCTATTTTTTAACAATATAACAAAAACTATTGCCATCTATAAATTAATAGGTTTATATTGTTTTATTGGCATAGTTTCAATCCAAGGAGAAAGGAGATTTTCAATCGTGCAACTAAAGAAAGCATTTTGGAAGTTGGCTTCGCTTCTTCCGTTATCATTACTTCTGTTCCTCGGTGGCTGTGATAAAAAACTCGCAGTATTAAATCCGCAAGGACCTGTTGCAAAAGCACAGTATGATTTAATTGTTTGGTCATTCTTGCTTATGTCATTAATTATCGCAATTGTATTCATCTTGTTTACAGTCATCTTGATTCGTTATCGTGAAAAACCAGAGAATATGGACTATGAGCCACCTGATCAACATGGTAACACATTATTAGAAATCATTTGGACAATTATTCCTGTTATTATCGTTATCGCATTATCGATTCCAACAGTTAAAGCAACTTATGCTTCGGAAGAGGTTCCGCAAGAGTCCAAACATATTAAACCAGTTGAAATTTATGTTACATCTGCAAACTGGAAATGGTTATTTAGTTACCCGGAGGAAAAAATTGAAACCGTTAACTATTTAAACATCCCAGCTGGTGTACCAATTCAATTTAAACTGACTTCTGTAGGTCCAATGAATGCTTTCTGGGTACCAGAACTTGGTGGTATGAAGTATACAATGGATGGCATGATCATGGACTTATATTTACAAGCTGACAAACCAGGTTCTTACCTAGGTCGTAGCTCGAACTTCTCTGGTGAAGGATTTACTCACATGGAATTCGAAGTTGAAGCAAAAACTAAAGAGAAATATGATAAGTGGGTAAAAGAAGTACAAGAAACTGCCCCTAAATTATCAGAAAAGAAATATAACGAAATTATTAAACCTGGTGTAGTGGGGCGTATGACGTTCTCTAGTCACCACTTAAGTTATGTAGATCCAAAATCACTTGAATATTGTGATTACAACTACTACAAAAACAAAAAATAATAGCTATTATTCCAACAGATTGGAGTGAACACAGTGAAGCTTGATGAATTTTTTGTCACAGGTGACCCGATTATTTACGGAGCTGACGCTTCTATCGTTCTTGTGACATTAGCGATTCTTTTCGTACTAACAAAGTACAAAAAATGGAGATGGCTTTGGGATGAGTGGTTGACAACTGTTGACCATAAAAAAATAGGGACCATGTATATTATCTCTGCCGTTATAATGTTATTCCGTGGTGGTATGGATGGTTTAATGATTCGTGCCCAGTTAACATTCCCGGAAACAACTTATTTAAACGCTGAACACTATAACGGAATCTTTACAACACATGGTACGGTAATGATTCTTTTCATGGCAATGCCATTCGTTATGGGATTAATGAACCTTGTAGTACCATTACAAATTGGTGCTCGTGACGTTGCATATCCGTTCTTAAATGCTTTAAGTTTCTGGTTATTCTTTGTCGGAGCAATGTTATTCAACATCGCTTTCGTAATCGGTGGTTCTCCAGACGCTGGGTGGACTTCTTACTTCCCAATGGCAGGTACAGAGTTTACTTCTGGTGTAGGAAATAACTACTACGCAATTGCATTACAGATTTCAGGTCTCGGTACGCTGATGACGGGTATTAACTTCCTTGTTACTATTTTAAAAATGCGTACACCTGGTATGAAATTAATGAGAATGCCAATGTTTACTTGGTCAATCTTAATTACAACAATTATCATTATTTTCGCTTTCCCAGTATTAACAGTTGCTCTTGCATTAATGACATTTGACCGTCTATTCGATGCTCACTTCTTTACGATGGCGAGCGGCGGTATGCCAATGTTATGGGCCAACCTATTCTGGGTATGGGGTCACCCTGAAGTATATATTGTTATTTTACCGGCATTCGGTATTTTCTCTGAAATCATTAGTACATTCTCACGTAAACGTCTATTCGGTTACAGTGCGATGGTGTACTCGATGGTTGCAATTTCTTTACTAAGTTTCGTCGTATGGCTTCACCATTTCTTCACTATGGGTGCAGGTCCAGCGGTTAACTCATTCTTCTCGATTTCGACAATGGCGATTTCGATTCCAACCGGTGTTAAGATCTTTAACTGGTTGTTTACACTGTATAAAGGACGTATTCGTTTTACAGTTCCAATGCTTTGGTCATTGGCATTTATTCCAAACTTCGTAGTTGGTGGAGTTACAGGGGTTATGCTTGGAATGGCAGCAGCTGATTATCAATACCATAACAGCTACTTCCTAATTGCTCACTTCCACTACGTATTAATCGCAGGTACAGTATTCGCTATGCTTGCTGGATTCACATACTGGTATCCAAAAATGACAGGTCATATGTTAAATGAACGCCTAGGTAAATGGACATTCTGGATCTTTATGAGCGGATTTAACATCTGTTTCTTCCCAATGTACTTCTTAGGTTTAGACGGTATGACTCGTCGTATGTACACTTACTCTGAAAGTCTTGGATGGGGCTGGCTAAACCAAATCGCATCTGTTGGTGCTGTAATGATGGCTATTGGCTTCCTAATCCTTTGCTATAACGTAATTTGGAGTGCACGTCACGGTGAGCGTGACACAACTGGAGATCCATGGGACGGCCGTACACTTGAATGGGCAACTCAATCTCCTGTACAACATTACAACTTCGCGAAACTTCCTGAAATTAAAGAAGCTGATGCTTTCTGGTTCATGAAAAAACGTGGAGAAACAATTACACCAACAGCAGATGAATTAAAACCAATTCACATGCCAAGTAATTCTGGTGTGCCTATTATTGCGTCTTTATTCTTCGGTCTTGCAGGTTTTGCATTAGTATTTAGCTGGTTCTGGATTGCAGCAATCGGTGGTATTGGTATTTTAGGTTGCTTAATCTATCGTTCATTCGATTATGATGATGGCTACTACGTAAGCGTTGATGAAATTAAAGAAACAGAACATATAGCATGAGAGGTGAAATGACATGGCGGCTTTAGATAAAAGCTTACCTTTGGAATATCAATCCGAGCAAAGCAGATTGAATATCCTAGGATTCTGGATTTTTCTTGGGGCTGAAATTATGCTGTTCGCAACACTTTTCGCCTCTTATCTAGTCCTTGCTGGTCGTACGGCTGATGGCCCAACACCAGCGCAATTGTTTGAAGTTAAAACACTTTTAATTCAAACACTGTTACTTTTAACAAGTAGCTTTACATGTGGGATCGCAATTCACGAAATGCGTAAACACAATCAAAAAGGAATGTTAGCTTGGTTTATCCTGACTTTACTTTTAGGTGCAGGCTTCCTATTCTTTGAAATTGAAGAATTCATTTTGTACGTTGGTGAAGGTGCAACGATTCAAACAAGTGCTTTCTTATCGGCATTCTTCGTTCTTCTTGGAACGCATGGTGCCCACGTAACAGGTGGTATCATCTGGGCAACTTGTGTTATTATCCAAATTTTAAAACGAGGTTTAACACCAGTTACAGCTCGTAAAGTATTTATTATCAGCTTATACTGGCATTTCCTTGATCTTGTTTGGGTCTTTATTTACACACTAGTTTACTTGAACGGGATGGTGGCGTAAATGGGTCAAAATAACAACCAAGCAAACGGGCATGGGCATAGCGGATTCCCATGGTCACACGTTTTCGGATTTATTTTATCGCTTGCACTAACGTTTCTAGCGTTATACGTGGCACTTTACACAAACCTGCCACTTTCAACGATATTAACAACTATCATCATAATGGCAGTTGCGCAAGCGTTATTACAATTAATTATGTTCATGCACTTAAAAGAAGGAGAAGGAAGAATTCAAGTTCTTACAATGATATACAGTTTCTTCGTTGCAACTGCAACAGTTGGACTTACTGTATGGATCTTCTTCTCAATGTAATTTGCATGAAAAGACTGCTGGGATTCCTCAGCAGTCTTTTTTTATCCCCCATTAACGAGCAGTAAGACCCCCACTGATTAAAGTTTCACTTTAT
Organism: Bacillus sp. SRB_331; assembly: GCF_003264175.1. NCBI lineage: Bacteria > Bacillati > Bacillota > Bacilli > Caryophanales > Bacillaceae > Bacillus > Bacillus sp. SRB_331. The sequence goes on from NZ_NADV01000026.1 coordinate 22,329, forward strand.
CCCCTCCCCTATTACATCCACATTACGGAATTAACAACAAAATCATGCAAAATATACTTATTATGACAAATGTTAAGAAAACTCTTTCTTTATGAAATCGAAACCATATCCGTTGCTTTTCTTCCTATTATATGGCTAAATAGTTACTATATTTATTTGAAGGGAGAGAACGCAATGGAACATCATTCTTCTGTTCTATCACTTATGGTTGTCGTCGCAATCGCGTTTTTCGTTCCCCTTTTGTTACAGCGCTTTAAATTAAAAGCACTTCCTGTCGTTGTTGCAGAAATTATCGCAGGAATCTTTGTAGGTAAAAGTGGATTTAACATCATTGAGCCCGATATGTGGCTTCAAGTCTTATCAACACTAGGGTTTATCTTCCTAATGTTTTTAAGTGGTTTAGAAATTGACTTTTCGATCTTTAAACAAAAAGGGAAAAAGAATACGACAAACGAACCGAACACATTCCAAGCAGCAAGCATTATCTTCTTGTTTATTTTCATTTTATCTTATGCCCTATCATTACTATTCGTATGGCTAGGATTCGTAGACAATGCAATGTTCATGACTTTAATTATTTCAACTATTTCTTTAGGTGTTGTCGTACCAACATTGAAAGAAAATAACTTAGGAAAAACCGCAATCGGGCAAATCATTTTATTAGTCGCTGTTATTGCAGACTTAGTTACAATGATTTTACTCGCTGTATTCGTCGGATTAAATTCCGAAAGTGGCCAAAGCATGTGGCTTCTACTCCTTCTATTCGGTGCTGGTATTGTAATTTACTTTGTCGCAAGACGGTTTAAAAATATTCCATACCTAGAAAGCTTAAAAGCCGGTAGTGTACAAATTGATACACGAGCTGTTTTTGCACTCATCTTAATATTAGTTGGATTATCTGAATCTGTTGGGGCAGAAAATATTTTGGGAGCCTTTTTAGCAGGTGTACTCGTATCTTTATTATCACCAAATGAAGATATGGTTGAAAAACTTGATTCCATCGGATATGGCTTCTTCATTCCTATTTTCTTCGTAATGGTTGGTGTAAATCTAGAAGTATGGTCTATTTTTAACGAGCCTTCTAGTATGCTAATGATCCCAATTCTAATTGTGGGACTCTTTATTTCAAAACTGTTGCCATCACTCGTCTTACGAAAATGGTACCCACGCAATATCGTACTCGGAAGTGCTATTTTGTTAACATCAACACTTTCTTTAGTTATTGCGGCTGCACAAATCGGTGAAAAGCTAGGCATCATTAGCCCAAGTTTATCAGCATCTCTTATTTTAAGTGCAGTTATTACTTGTATTTTTGCACCTATATTATTTAAAAAGATGTTTCCAAAAGTGGAAACACCAAAACCGAAAGTATCTATTATTGGTGCAAGCAGAATTACCCTTCCGTTATCACTTGATTTAAAACGTGAAGATTATAACGTAACACTATATATGATACGTCAAAATAAAATAAATGATGAGGAAGCGAAATCTCATGACTTCCCTATTGTAAAATTAGATGAGATTACTATTCAATCTTTAATGGGGCAAAAAGCTTTCGAAGCAGACCGTGTTGTTGTTGCGACAAGTGATGATGAACAAAACTTATTATTAGCAGAACACGCAAAAGAATTAGGTGTTGAACACGTCATCGCAAGTGTAGAAGATCCCCTTCTACAAGAAAAAGCGACTCAAGAACATATCGCTGTATTCTCGACTATTAACTCTACACGTATTTTATTACGTGCACTTATTGATAAACCGAGTCTCGTTCGCTTGATTACAACAGCAAATGAAACGGTGCGTGAGGTTGAACTACGAAGTAATAAATATAACGGCTTAGCACTTCGTCGCCTTCCGTTTCTAGGTGATGTACTTGTCATTCAAATTTACCGTGGTAATAAAGCATTAATACCACATGGTGATACGAAGTTACAGCATGGCGATACTTTACTTGTAACGGGTTCAAAAGAACATATTGATACAATGAAAAACATATTAGAATAGAAAATGCCCCTCACATAAATGAGGGGCATTTTTTCAATTTCATATGGTAAAATGTTACTATCACATATTATGGGGATGAATCACATTATGTCTATTTCAACTTTAGCTCTCTTATTATTAGCAGAAGTACTCGTCGCCATTATTCTCATCGGTATTAGCATTGAAATTTGTAGTTATGGATGGAAAAAATCGAATGGAATTAAGTACTTTTGTCTCTTAATTTCACTCCTTCTCGGAACCGCTAGCATACTAGGACTTCTCGTTGCACCCGCATATTTCTTCTTACAACTTATAGAAAAAGGCTTATAAGAAAGGATGATATTATGATTACAGTGAAACATATTGATGCATCTGAAACATACTTATTACGTCAAAAGGTTTTGCGCCCCAATCAATCATTAGAAGATTGTAAATACGATTCAGATTACGAAACAGACGCCTTTCATTTAGGTGCATTTTTATATGATGAACTTGTTAGTATCGCCTCTTTCTCTAAAGAAATACATCCTGATTTACAAGCTGGTACCCACTATCGTCTACGAGGAATGGCAACATTACCTAATTTCCGAAACCAGCATGCTGGCAGCTCCTTAATCCGTAAAGCTGAACAAGTCCTCCAAGAACGCGAAGCAAATATTCTATGGTGTAATGCGCGAATTACCGTAGCGGATTATTACAAACGATTAGGCTTCCATGAGCATGGTGAAATCTTCGAGATTGATCCAATAGGACTACATAAAGTAATGTATAAAGAAATATAAGAAAAGCTTTCTGCAATATGCAGAAAGCTTTTCTTATATTTCATTTTCACTTTTTATTTTTTTCATATATATGTATATAAACAAACTAGGAATTAAAAAGCAAACAAACATAATAACTCCTGTTATACCAATTTCCTTTATCGAAATATCCGGTGTTACAATGATACAAATAGCTAACAGTCCAATAACAATCCCTACTGGAATTAATAATAGTTTCATGAAATAACTACGTGATACTCCACCTGTATGCTCATATACCTCTACAGAATGTTTTAAATTTAAGAAGTTAATAACTACTATTCCGCCAATAAATATCATTAATAGATGAGAGACACTTTCATATCCGGCTCCTTGCACGACGTAACGATAAAAGACAATCCCTAATATCATAACGTTTTGCAGGATAAACGCCATTCTAATATGCTTTAACCCTTCAACCATTAAGCGCTCATCTTTCACGATTTTCATTAAATCACTCCTTTTCCTCCCAAAACAAATCATTCAATGTTTTATCTACTGCATAACAAATTTTCAAACATAAATCTAAAGATGGATTGTATTTCCCCTTCTCAATTAAACTAATTGTTTGCCTTGTGACGCCTACTTTTTCTGCTAATTGTTGTTGTGTTAAATCTAACTGAACACGTGCGACTTTTATTTTACTTACAGCCATTCATGTTCCTCCTCTGCCTTTATTGTAACATATATATTCCATTAAGTAATTTATATTTTACGTAATTGATTTGTTTTTTTCACTTTATTATACACAAAAAAGGAGCCTCTCATAAGAAGCCCCCTCTCCTATCTCTATACTATAAGAATAAATGACATCCAAATAAAATTGTAAATAAATATAGTAACGGATGTACTTCCATCCCTTTCCCCTTCACAATTTTTAATACTGGATACACTAAAAATCCAATTGCAATTCCATTTGCAATACTAGACGTTAACGGAATACCAACGAAAATTAAAAATGCTGGTAATGCATCTTCAAATTCATTCCAATTAATATCACGAATGCTTTGTGCCATTAAACTACCTACAATAATTAATGAAGGAGCTGTAATAGCAGCTACACTTGATAAAGACGCGATAACAGGGCTGAAAAATGCCGTTATAATCGTTAGACCAACAACTACAATACCTGTTAATCCAGTTTTACCACCTGCAGCAATACCAGCTGACGATTCAATCGTTGCTGCTGTTGGGCTTGTTCCGAAGATAGAACCTGTCGTTCCGCCAATCGCATCTGCAATAAACGCTTTGCCAAAACGTTTCTCTGTATTATCTGTAATTAAACCAGCTTGTTTAATTAAACCGAGTAATGCACCTGTCGTATCAAATAAAAGTACAAGTAAAAATGAAAATACAACACCATATAATCCATACTGAATTACATCTGAAAAAGCATTGATTGGATTTGAAACGATAATACCCTCTGGTAAATGAGGCATCGCTACAATTTTATCCTCAAACTTCAGTTGCCCCGTAAAGAAGGCGATAATTCCTGTCACAATCATACTAATAAATAATGCACCACTCACACGTAATACCATTAATACTGCCGCTAAAATTAAACCAATTAAAGTTAAAATAACGGCTGGAGAATGAAAATCACCAATCGTAACTAAGTTAGATGGATGATCCACGATAATTCCAGATAGACGTAATCCAATAAAAGCAATAAATAGTCCAATTCCACCTGCAATTGCATGTTTTAAACTGTCAGGAATTGCGATAATTAGCTTTTGCCTAAATGAAGTGAAAGATAATAAAAGAAAAATAATGCCTGTTACAAAGACTGCTGAAAACGCAATGACATATGTAATCCCCTCTGCCTGTTGAACAACAGAATAAGCAAAATATGCATTCATTCCCATAGCTGGAGCAATAACAATTGGATAGTTAGCTAAAAACGCCATACATAGCGTCCCAATAACTGTCGCAATAATAGTTGCCGTAAACGCTTGATCAAATGGTACACCTGCATCAGATAATATTTTCGGATTGATGACAAGAATATACGCAAATGTAAAAAAAGTTGTGATGCCCGCTAAAAGCTCTTGCTTCACAGAAGTGTTATATTTTTGTAATTGAAACATGGCTATGTACCCTTCCTACACCTGAATTATTATCACACATTCTTTTCTTACTAGTATGTGAGAAAATATAATACTTAATCTTAACAATCAATAAAAAGAAGAGTCAATATATTCTCTAATAGTGAGAATTTTAAGTTTAAGTCTGACAAGTTCAGATGTAGTACAGTTCATTTTGATTATTTTTGTAGCATAACAGATAGAAATGTTTTATAATTTGAAATAGTTAAATATTTAGGTAGCTCATTCTACAAGGGGGATTCTTCTTATGCAGCACACAAACAAATCTGGAACTTTAAATCGAGGTTTAAAAGAACGACATATTACTTTAATGTCACTCGGTTCGGCTATTGGCGTTGGGCTATTTTTAGGATCTGCTTCTGCTATTAAACTAGCTGGTCCTTCCATCTTACTAGGTTATATGATCGCTGGACTCGTTATTTTTTTCATTATGCGAGCGCTCGGAGAAATGGCAATTGAACAACCGGTTGCCGGTTCTTTTAGTAAATATGCTAATGATTATATCGGTCCACTTGCTGGCTATATTACTGGTTGGAACTACTGGTTCTTATGGGTTGTTACTTGTATGGCTGAAATTACGGCGGCTGGAATTTACATGCAGTACTGGTTCCCAGATATCCCGCGCTGGACTTGGGCACTACTCGCTCTATTATTAATGAGCGCTTTCAACTTCTTATCAGTAAAAGTATTTGGAGAACTTGAGTTTTGGTTTGCTCTCATCAAAATTGTCACAATTATCTGTATGATAGTAATTGGCTTTGGTATTATTCTATTCGGATTTGGAAATGGCGGCGTTGCAACTGGTATTTCAAATCTTTGGGAACATGGGGGCTGGTTCCCAAATGGCTTCTCTGGATTATTGCTTTCCTTACAAATGGTATTATTCGCTTATTTAGGCGTTGAACTAATTGGTGTTACAGCTGGTGAAGCTCAAAACCCGAAGAAAACACTCGCAAAAGCTATCGATAACGTATTTTGGAGAATCCTAATCTTTTACGTCGGGGCATTATTCGTTATGATGGCAATTTATCCTTGGAACGAATTTGGTGAGAAAGGAAGTCCCTTCGTACTAACGTTCCAGCAAATCGGTATTGCAAAGGCAGCAGGTATTATTAACTTTGTCGTTTTAACAGCGGCTCTTTCATCTTGTAACGGTGGTTTGTTTAGTACAGGCCGTATGCTATTTACACTAGCAAAACAAAAGAAAGCACCTGAACGATTTGGACGTTTAAATAAAAATGGCATTCCAAGTCAAGGTATTGTAGCAACTGCGATTGTTTTACTCGTTGGCGTTATATTAAACTATCTCGTTCCTGCAAAAGTGTTTACATGGCTAACTAGTATTTCAACTTTCGGGGCAATTTGGACTTGGGGTATAATATTAGTCGCTCAAATTAAATTCCGTAAAGGATTGCCAACTGAGAAAAAAGACAAGCTAACGTATAAAATGCCTTTACATCCATTAAGCTCTTACTTCTCACTTGGCTTCCTTGCACTTGTACTAGGTATTATGGCGTATTCAGAAGATACACGAATTGCATTAATCGTTGGCCCAATTTGGCTTATTGGCTTAGCTATCGTGTATTACATGAAAGGGTTTCATAAGATCGATGAAACACCTAATTCAAAGATTAGTTGAACAAGCTAGCCCTTCCTTATTAATTGGAGGGGATTTTTTATTGCCTATATAAATATTTCTCAACAAAATTCACGGTATTTTTACAATTTTTTAATATTTTTTACGTTTTCTGTCTTTATTTTTTCAGAAAAATAAATTACATTATTAAAGCACATATATTTATTATTAGGGGGATTCTTCTATGAAGAATAAAAAATGGATCACATTTTCTTTAGCAACAGCAATTACACTTAGTATGGGGAGTTCGTTCATACCGTCTACTTATGCCGAAAGCTCTGTAGACCCATCTCCTGAAATTGCTGCAAAAATTGTAAATCAAAACAATGGGAAAAAAGTATTATTCGATAATACGCACGGTCAAACTGCCGGGACGGCTGATTGGGTTATTGATGGCGGTTTTTCTGATTTCGGAAACGGCATTGCCCAAAACGGATATCATGTAAAAGAACTTCGTAAATCAGCACCTATTACATACGAAGATTTAAAAAACTACAATGTGTTTATCGTTCCAGAAGCTAATATTCCTTACAAAAAATCTGAACAAGATGCAATGTTACAATACGTGAAAAATGGCGGCAGTATCTTCTTCATTGCCGATCATTATAATGCAGATCGTAATAAAAACCGTTGGGACTCTTCCGAAGTATTCAATGGATATAGACGCGGTGCTTGGGATAATCCAGCAAAAGGAATGTCAAACGAGGAAGCAAATTCACAAGCTATGCAAGGAGTCGAAAGCTCTGATTGGCTATCCAATAATTTCGGTATTCGCTTCCGCTATAACGCACTTGGTGATGTTTCAGCTAAAAATATTGTTTCACCTGAACAATCATTCGGAATTACAGAAGGTGTATCATCTGTAGCAATGCATGCCGGCTCTACTCTTGCGATTACAAATCCAAAACTAGCGAAAGGCCTTGTATATCTTCCAGAAAATCCATCAAAATGGAATAACGCTGTTGATAGCGGCGTTTATAACGGTGGTGGCGTTGCAGAGGGGCCTTATGCTGCTATTTCGAAAGTTGGTCTTGGAAAAGCTGCCTTTATTGGTGATTCTTCTCCTGTTGAAGATGCTACGCCAAAATATGTTCGCGAAGACTCAGGTCAAACAAAGAAAACTTATGATGGTTATAAAGAAGAAAACGATGCTGTTCTATTAGAAAACATCGTGAATTGGTTAGCGAAGCAAGAAACATTTACAAGCTTAGATCAAGTGAGTGGTTTACAGCTTGATGCACCTACAGCTCTACAAACATTTGAACAACCAAGCTTATCAACAGAACCACAACCAGAACCTTGGAGCGCACCAAGTCAAGGTTACCAGTGGTTCAATACCAATACTTTCAAACCAGGTTCATACGGCTATAACAGCGCAGTGACAACGAGTGATTACGTAATTACTCACCCTAGCATTCTACCAAACAATGAAGTGTTCCAAATGAAGATTCAAGTAAATAACTTATTACCAAATACAACATACAATAATTATTCTTTAGGTATCTTCACAACTGGCGGAACACAGGTGGCAAAAGTTCAAAATACAAATGGCACTTGGCCGTCTTCTTTCGGATATAGCAGTACATTCTCTTTCATAACAAATAACCAAGGATCTGCTGAAAAAATTGTGAACGTACAACTTGATCCAAATACAACTGGACAGGCAACACTTCGTCTACGTCAAAACACAACAGCGAAATATAATGAAACTGTAACGATTAATAAAAAATAATGAAAAAGGCAATCCACATATGGATTGCCTTCTTCTCACTTCTCTTCTTTTGAGAAAAACATTCTTGAAATAACGATACCTATACTACCAACGATTAAGAATAACACCGCCCTGATCATCATCGACACCTCTGGTAGGTCGAGAAGGAATAACTTCCCTACTGTTACTACTAATACGACTAATCCAGCATATAATATTTCGTTCATCTGTCTATAACGGCCAAACCAAACTGCAAATAAAGCATATACCATCCATAATAATGATACAGATACGCTAATTATACTTCCATCTGTAGAAAGAACTTCACCGATCCTAGTAATTGTAATAAATACAATAACCATTAACGAGTAGAGCGCTATAGAGTAAACATATTTACCTAAACTCGCTAACACTTCTTTCGCTTGTATCATGCAATAATAGAACGTTCCTATTAAAATAATATGAGCGACAAACCCTGCTGAAATGAACTCATCAAACGGGCTAAAAATCGTCTGTACCATTCCAATCGCATAAATCGTTGCACCTACATACAACTTAATATTTTGCTTTACTTTAATAGCAGTAACCATACCGAGGAAACCTTGTAACAATAATACGATCGCTGCATTCACCAAACTATACTCGTATAAAATCGCTAAACTAAATGATCCCATTGCAAAGCCAAATATTAGATTTGAAAATACCGAATGTTTATTCTTCCTATATTCAAGTACAAACATAACAGCATGCACAAATGCACTTATAACTAATCCCCACGTTGTAAATTCAGGAATTTGAGAAATGGCTAAAATAAAGAAAACTGCATTCGCACTAAATATCGCCAATCGTGCTTCTTGTATAAACCTTCTCTCCGAAAACATATGCCAAAATAATAGTAAATGAATTGCACCGTATACAACTGTTAACTGTACTTGCACATTCTCTACTAATATTGACATAACAACAAAGAAGACAAATAGGACAATTGCCGCAACAACATAAGAAATCATATACAAGTACTTATAAAGGTTTCTCAATGCATACCATAATAGGCTAATTGTTAATATCGTCTCATAACTAAAGAAAATATACGTATTAGGAGTCGTACTATTTAACAAGAAAGGAACAAAAAATGCTCCCACCGCCACGAAAATAGCGAGATATTCCGATCTATATCTTTTCGCTAAATAAATCCCTAAAACAACCCATATAATGTTGCAAACAAACGCAATACTTGCAGGAATAAACTCATATAAATAATGTGCCGCAAACGTTGTTAAAACAATTCCCGTAATACTTCCTCCAGCTAATACTAACCCTAACGCTTGCCGCTCTCTTTTAATTTGTATATCTCCTACGTAATACAAACCGGCAGATAGTACTATACCAAACACAACTCGTATCGCTGGTGTCAATAATCCGGCATCTACCCCTGCTTTGAATAACCAAATAACGCCAAGTAGCATAATACCGACAAATATGCGTGGTAACCACGTTTGACAAAACTTTATAATATTAAATGGTTCTGGTTTAAATGCAGATATATCTACTTGTTTCACCTCTGGCTCTTGCATGGACTTCCTCGTCTTAACTACATCTTCTTGTAACTTTTCATTACTTACCGCTTCAATATATTCTTTCTTTTCCTTATTAACATTTTGTTGAACTTTATCTACTTCTATTTTTCTTTGTTTCGCTTTCAATTCATAAAGTGCCTCTTGCATCGTTTCAATTGCCGTTTCGAGTGCTTCTATTTTCTTATTCAAATCCTCCTTCATACGCTCCCCCCTCATCATTCATGTAAAACCTATATATTACCAATTACCTTTATCATACTCTTAGTCTATTCATTTTCAATACTATTTTTCCCAAAAAAGAAAGGTGTTTTCCGAAATAGGAAAACACCTCTTACTTATTTATTCTTATTTATAGCAATACTAACAATTACACCGAGGCAGACACCTACAAATGCCGGAACAATCCAACCTACACCTTCTGAATAAAACGGAAGCATTTTTAGTAGTGGTGTCCATTTATTCATCAGTACACTTTTGTTTAAAATATCAATCGCACTAAATACCGCTACGAGTCCAATCGTTACCGAATATACGTATACATACTTTCCAATATACTTATGGAATAACTCTAAAATAATAAGCGTTAGTGCAACTGGATAAATAAATCCAAGAATCGGTACCGATACTTTTAAAATTTGCGTTAATCCTAAATTAGCTAAAACCATACTAACAAAACTTAATATAAATGCCCAAACTTTATAAGATACTTTCGGAAATACACTTGTGAAAAATTGACTACAAGACGTAACAAGTCCGATGGAAACGCATAGACAAGCGACAGTAAAAATAAGACCTAATAAAACTAACCCACCTTGTCCAAATAATGTAGTCATAACTTGTGCTAACACTTTCGCACCGTTATCAAATGTACCCAATGAACCACTAATTGAACCAACATATCCAAGAATGACATAAATAATAGATAATAAAAGCCCTGCTCCAATACCAGCAATACTCATATATTTCGCTAAACCTTTATCATCCGCTACACCTTTTGCACGCAGAGCATTTGCAATAACAATCCCAAATATTAAAGCTGCTAACGCATCCATCGTTAAATATCCATCTAAAAATCCTTGGAACATAGGAGCTTGTCCATAATTTCCTGCAGGCTCTTTCACACCGCCTACTGATGTAAACATACTTTTTATAAATATAATAGCAATCATACATAATAATAAAGGCGTTAACACCTTTCCAAACAAGCCCATTAATTTAGACGGTGATAAACTTAACCAATAAACAATACTAAAGAAAATAGCCGTGTACAATAACAAAACTACGCTACCCGCTTCTGGGAACAACTGGCCTGGCCCCATTTCAAAAGCTAAACTTCCTGCACGTGGTATACCAAGACCTGGTCCAATAAATAAGTACACAATACACGGAAAAATAATTGCAAATGAAGAATGAACCCTGCCCGCTAACGTTTGAAAACTCCCTGCTTTCGCAATAGCGATAACACCTAATATAGGAAGCCCTGTTGCTGATATAATAAAACCTAACAATGCAATCCATACATGTTCTCCTGCTTCATATCCAAGGAAAGGTGGAAATATAAGATTTCCGGCCCCAAAGAACATAGAGAATAACATAAGACTAATAAGCAAAATTTCTTTTTTCTGTAACAATTTCATTTCTTTCTCCTTCTTCAATTTCACCTTACATGAAATCAATTCCACAAATAAAAAAATGCGGTAATCCGCTTCCTTACAAAGAAAACATAGTCCATAGTCTATCACAAAAGAAACACCCATTCTATAGCTATTTCCCTTTTCAAATTTCTTCTGAAAAATCAACCTTTATTGACTTATAATAGTTAATAAGGTAAAATATTAATCGTACAATACTATTAACTTTGTTTTTTGCTTGTGTCAGGAGGAAAATATTATGGAATCAGCGATACAACTAGAAAGAGAACAACAAAGAAAAAAGAAACATCCTCCAGGTTTATACTTACTCTTCTTTACAGAAATGTGGGAAAGATTTAGTTACTATGGATTACGAGGATTATTAACATTATATTTAACAACAGCTTTAGTAAGTGGTGGTCTTGGGTTTAGTCCCGCTTGGGCACTCTCTATTTACGGATTTTATACTGGTGCTTGTTATTTCACACCATTGATCGGTGGATACTTAACGGACCGTTTTCTAGGCAAACGAAAAGCCATCACAATTGGTGGTATAACAATGGCAATCGGTAACCTTACACTATTTGCCTTGCAAAACCAAGTCGGTCTATACCTCGGATTAGCGCTTATTATTATCGGTAATGGATTCTTCAAACCGAATATCTCTACACTTGTTGGAGAATTATACGAAGAGCACGATCCAAAACGTGATAGTGCATTTACAATTTTCTATATGGGTATTAACGTCGGTTCATTTTTAGCTCCACTCGTTTGCGGGTTTTTATCAGAAAATTTATTCAAAACAACAGTAGATGGCGTTGTTCATTTCGGATTCCGTTACGGTTTCTTAGCCGCTTCAATCGGAATGATCATTGGACAAATTTTATTTACAACACTATCAAATCGCTTCCTTGGTGATATCGGTAAAAAACCAACTCGCGATTTGCAAACGGATGCTGGACAACAAACAATAGGAAATACACCGTTAACAAAAAAAGAAAAACAACGTACAACAGTTATCGTCATTTTAACATGCTTTGTTGTCTTCTTCTGGGCTGGATTTGAACAAGCTGGTAGTTCGTTAACATTATATACAAACAAATTTGTAGACCGCTCTGTGTTCGGATGGGAAGTTCCAACATCTTGGTTCCAATCGGTCAATCCGTTATTTATTATTTTACTTGCACCAGCTATTTCAGCATTATGGGCGAAACTGGCAACTAGAAAAAATGGTGACATGAAAATCCCAACAAAAATGGGACTTGGTATGATCTTACTCGGTATCGGTTATATTGTTCTTGTTATCGCTACATTAAAAACAGGCAGTGACGAACATAACATTACAGAAAAAGCAAACTTACTATTTATCGTCTTTACGTATCTTTTCCATACGTTAGGTGAGCTATTCTTATCACCTGTCGGGCTATCAATGGTTAGTGCTCTCGCTCCAGTAAAACTAGCCTCTTTATTAATGGGCGTATGGTTAGCAAGCTCAGGTATTGCTAATATTTTAGGCGGGCAGCTTGCAAGCTTCACAACTTCACTTGGATATGCTGAAGTATTCACAGTTATTGGCGCTGTGGCGATCGTTTTAGGTTGTGTTTTATTATCAATTTCTAAGAAATTAGTGAAATGGATGGATTAAAAAAAGATGAGGAATTTTCCTCATCTTTTTTTACGCTTTCTTTCCCTTTTCTATTGCTTGTTCATACAAGCCTTTATGTTCTTTATATTTACTTGGAACGAAACTCTTATAGAAGAACGAAAGCCAGCTGTCTCCTTTTTTATATCCTTCTTCTCGAATTTCCGCTGCCTTTTTATTTGATTTAAATCCTTCAGTAAACCATTTCTTTAATGTTTCATTCTTTTCATACTTAGCAGGAACTTTTAAGTCGTAGTTTTCAAATGCATATGTATATCCAGCTTTTTCCGCTGCCTTTTTAGCAGACTTATATCCCTTTTCATACGCGGTTTCATATACTTTCACATATGTATCCTTTTCAGTATTTCCAGGTTTCTTTTCAGCTAATTCTTTACCAGCATTTTCACCGAGTTCTGCTTGCTCTTTTTCAATTTTTGCTGTTCTCTCTTTATTCCCTACTTGGAAACCTTCTGCAAAGTTCACCTTAAACTCAGGAGTAATTTGACTATCGTCCATTGTTTCTTGTGTTAACCCTTGCTCTTTACCTTTTTCAAAATGTGCTTTTTTCTGTTCTTCTAAAGACCATGCCGCAGCATACGCAGTTGTAAATGCTTGTTTATATGCATCTGACTTTCCAGCTACATGTCCTTCTGCATTATTCTTTCCTGCTTTAAAATCTGTCTCTCCGCTTTTTTGCCCTTCAGCTTGTCCCTTTTCAGCCTCAGCTTTACGCTGCGCTTCCTCTGCCTTACGTGCTTCTTCTGCTTTGCGTTGTTCTTCTGCAGCAAGCTGTCTCTCTTCCTCTACTTTGCGCTGTTCTTCTGCAGCACGCTGTCTCTCTTCCTCTGCTTTACGCTGTTCTTCTGCAGCACGTTGTTTTTCTGCCTCTGCATTGCGCTGCGCTTCTGCTTTTCTTTCAGCTTCTACAGCACCATTATTATTTTGGCTAGGAGCTGGACTCGTTGTACCACTATTAGAAGCTGGTTTATTGTGATAATGATATTCCCCGTACTGCAATCCCCATTTTTCACAATTTGTACGACACGTATGTCCACCATTAGCATCTGTACGTCCTGGATGTGCATAAGCAGAAATTGGCGCTACCAATAACGCTACACTTGTTGTTAAAAGAAGTTTTTTTACTTGCTGTTTCACTTTTATTCCTCCCAAAATCTAGAATCATTACTTTATTATATAAAAATAGAAAAATATTTAAATACCAACTGAAATATTCTTTTATTTCTCAACATTGGATAAAAAAGAAGGTTCACTCTTTAAAGAGTGAACCTTCTTTTTTCTTTATTTCTTAGCCTTTGTTCCTACTAAATCACCCGTAATAACAAAACGCTTAGAATTATCCTTAACAGATACACATGTAATAAGTGTTATCTCATCTTTCCCATGATCCTCTACAACTTCCCATTTATCAGGAGTCACTTCAGATACACCGGTAACAGTATACTCATACTCATTTGCATTGTCATACAAATAAATTTTATCGTTCTTCTTTAAAGTTGATACATCACTAAATAAAACACCTTTTTTTGACATATTATGCCCTGCAAGTGCATAATTCCCTTGTCCCATTACTTGATTTTCTCTTACAGTTGCCGCACCTGATAATAAATTCTTTTCAGTCGACGCTTTTAAAACAGGAAGTTCTAATGAGATGCTCGGAATTGAAATACGACCGATTACTTGTTTTTTATCTAACGATGCACTCGCTACTTCTGCCAAGTCTGGTTGATTAATTTTTGAAGCATCTACAAATTCTGTATCATGCTTTTCATATTCCATCTTTTGAACAGCTTGTACATTCGCTGTCTGCTTCTTCTCTGCATTATATCCATCATAAAATGGCTTTCCGATTAATACACCACCTACAACAAATAGAAGGATTGCTACTATACTATAAATTCTTTGCTTATTCATATACAATTCCTTTCCGTTACAAAATCTTACTCTATATAAAATGATAAGACAATATTGCTATATGTACAAGTATAAGCTGAAAAGAACCCTTCTTGCTAATTGCAAGAAGGGTTCTTTTTAGACTAATTTATTTCTGTATAGGGATACGTGGAAGACTGTCATTTGAATAAAGAAAATAGAAAATAGAATATACAGCGGGTATCCAGGAAGATATTCATTAATAAGAGGCGAAAGAGTTAAAAATCCAACTGCACAAGGTAACACATACCATAACGAAACAAAAGTTGTTCGACAAGCTTTCTCCGTAATTGCTTTCTCACGTTCATCTTCTAACGGAAATAGTAATGGATACATCCAAAAAGATAAATTCTTGTATTTTTTCTTTTGCATTCTATAAAAAATTGTAACTATAATAGCCCCAATAAATAATAAAACGAATGGTAATCCATTAAACCACACTTCAAATGGAAATTTCTCGTTTTTAATTATATCTGCGAGCTCTGTGACCACATTATAAAGTTCAACAAATGTCCAGCATGCTAGCGCCGTATAAAGCACGTTTACGATATAAGAAAAACCAATTCTATTCATCCTCTTCCCCCTCCTTATTTAAAACAAACACATCTTCCATCTTTAACTGGAACACATCACAAATTGTCAATGCTAATAACAATGAAGGAACGTAATCCCCTTTTTCAATTGCAGCAATTGTTTGTCTCGTTACTCCAACCTTTTCTGCTAACACACTTTGCGAAAAATTAAAACGAGCTCTTAATTCCTTCACTCTATTTAAAATGGTCAATTTTACCACCCCTCACTATTATTGTATGATACCCTTAACAAAATGTAAACTCAGCTTAACATTATTTTTACAAAAAAATCCAACTTTACGTATTGTAAAGTTGGATTACGTGTTAGTTTAAAATTGTAACTTTAACTGTTCTTCTACCCCAGCTACTCGATGAACCTTTATCTGGCATTAAAACATCAATTCTATGCCCCTTAATAGCTCCACCAGTATCTGCTGCAATTGCGACTCCATACCCTTCAACATTTACAGTTTTGCCCAATGGAATAACTTTTGGATCTACAGCAATTAATTTCATTCCTGGGTTTGCAGTTAAGTTATAGTGTCCCCATGCAGAAAATACTTGTTGACCTGGCGCATAACCATTTTCCGCTGGATCAGCTGTATAAGCTGTAGCTTCTACATAAATTTCTTTCCCACCAGCAGTTTGCTTAGAAGGTGGTTCAGGTTGTGCAGGTTCTACCTTCGAATTATTATTGGCAACTGGTTCAGCTGGTTTATTAGCTTTTTCTTGCTTTTGCTTTTCAGCAATTTCTGCTTGTGCTTTCGCTAAAGCTTCTTGCTCAGCCTTTGCAGCCGCTTCTGCTTTTGCACGCTCTTCTGCTGCGATTCTTGCTGCTTCTTGCTCACGAGCAATCGTTTCTTGTACTGCCTTCATATTTGATTCAATTTTAGCTTTCTCTTCTGCTGCTAAATTAAGTTGGCTTGCAACCTGATTATATTTAGCTTGAACTGTTTGTAAGTTATCTTGACGTTTTTTCAAGTTATCTTGCAAATCCGCTTGTGCTTTTGCTAATTTTTGCTTATCTACTACTAAAGATGCTTCTTTTTCGTCAATTGCTTTTTTATCTTCTTCAATTTGACGAAGATCTTGTTCTTGTAGACGTAAAATTTCTTTATCTGCTTCTAGAATAGTAGTAACTGCATTCATACGTTGTATGAAATCTGCAAAGTTTTTTGATTCTACAACAACTTCTACTACTAAACTCGTATTTGAGCTATTTTGAACAGAAACCATACGTTTTTTCATAATATCCTTACGAGCAAGGACTTTATCTTCTAAAACGATAATATCTGCTTTTTTTTGTTCAATCTGCTTATGTGTTTCATCGATTTTATGTTGAATAGCAGCTTGATCCTCTTTATTTTTTGCAATTGTATTATTTAAATTATGTAGTTCATTTTCGATACCTTGAATTTCTTTACTAACAGCTTGCTTCTCTTGCTCTTTCTTCTGCATATCTGCATCGTTTTGCTGCAATTGCTGTTGCATGTTGTTAAGTTTCTCGTCGTTTGACTCTGCTTTTACAGCGACTGTACTAGAAAGAACGATAATTCCTGCTAATACTAGACTACTGATTCGCTTAAAATAGTTCATAATCCGACTCCCTTCTTATACAGTTATACATGATTTATTTTACAGTTTGTTTACAGAACCATTAAATACAGTTTATTTTTCATGACAAAAAAAGAGAATTGTGAACAAAATGTAATAGATTCTTAAATATTTAACAATTCCTATATTTAAAAATCATAAAAGATGCTAAAATCCAAATATAGAGAAATTAAAAATCCTAAAGGCGGTTGAATTAAATAAAATGTTTACTCAAAAGAAATCACTCCAACATAAAATTGATCAACTAGAAACTCATATACATGAACTAGAAGCAGAATTAAAACAAAAAGATGTGGAAAAACAAGAAATTATATCTTCTATCCATAATCGTGTAAAAAGCGTTATGCAAGAGCACGAACTTGTAAATAGCCAACATCATACACTCCAAAACTTAATTCAACAATTGAACGCATGCTTTGAAAATGTTTCTACGCGTACTACACATTCCAACGAATTAAATAACGAAATGCTACAAAAAGAGCAAAACTTAATTCAATCTATTGAAGAAATTATCGATTGCTCTAATGAAGGAAAAGAATCCGTTCATCGCTTACTCATTGTAATTAATAGATTAGGTGAACAATCTCAACGTACTTCTAATAGTATGAATCATTTAAGCGAACGCTCTAAAGAAATTGAACAAATTGTAGAAGTGATTCAAAACATTGCAGCACAAACAAATTTACTAGCGTTGAATGCAAGTATTGAAGCTGCACGTGCTGGAGAACACGGTAAAGGATTTGCTGTTGTTGCTAATGAAGTAAGAAAACTAGCTGAAAGTACAGCTGAAAGTACAAAAAACATCGGTAACTTAACGAAAAAAATTCAAGAAGAAATTGAAAAAGCATATGAAAATACAAAAGATAATTTACATTTAGTTGATGAAGGTGTAGAAATGAGCGCTGATACTAACGCTAGAATTGAAAATATTTTAATGATGATTCAAACGTTACAAAGCGGTGCTACAAATGTTATTAAAGCTATTGAAAACCAAAAATCTTGTAACGATGATATATTACGAGAATTTGCAAACACACAACAAATGTTCCACAAATTAAATACTACTATTATGAATCATATTAATGATGCTGAGAAAGTCGATGTTCAATTAACGAAAAGTCTTGAAGAAACAGTAGTTTCTCATTAATAATAAAAATCCCTTATACTGTTATAAGGGATTTTTATTATATTTCGAATATTTATTTCTTCTCAATATTCATCCGTATTCTTGTTATAATGGACAAGTTGTTTCTTTCGACTAATAAACAAGGAGGTTATTATGGAACAATTTTACTACATTTTAAAATATTTAATTCTTGGTCTGTTCCAAGGACTAACAGAACCAATTCCGATTTCTTCAAGTGGTCACCTCGTTTTAGCACAGCATTTGCTAGGACTAAAAATAGAAGGGTTTAGCTTTGAGCTACTTGTTAATTCAGCTTCATTATTAGCTGTATTACTTATTTATAGAAATGACTTAATTCGTCTAACAAAGAATGGTCTATCTTATATATTCACAAGAGCAGAAGATGCAAAATCAGATTTCTTCTTTATTATTTACCTTGTTATTGCAACCATTCCAGCAGGTGTAATTGGAGTTTTATTTAAAGATTATATCGACCACTATTTAAAAGGTGTTAAAATGGTTGGGATTTCCCTTCTTATTACTGCTATCGGCCTTTGGATTATTCGAAACTTGCGTGGACGTAAAAATGATGGCGACCTTTCTATGAAAGATGCAATCATTATTGGTCTAGCACAAGCTTGCGCACTAATTCCTGGTATAAGCAGATCAGGTGCTACAATCGTGGCAGCAATGTTACTTGGTATGAAGCAAGAAACAGCTCTTCGCTTCTCATTCTTACTATACATTCCTGTTAGCTTAGGTGGTTTATTGTTAAGTATTACAGACATTGCAAACGATCCAAATTTAGATACATTATTTGTACCTTATATTGTTGCTTTCATCGCAACATTTGTCATGACATATATTTCATTAAAATGGTTTATGAACATTATGGCAAAAGGAAATTTAAAATACTTCTCTTTCTACTGTATTATCGTAGGTGTGCTAACTATCATTTTCTTATAAAATGAAACTTTAATCAGTGGGGGTTTTGTTCATCCCTCCTGATTATTAGCCCTCACCAATCGGGCTTTTACCGGCAGCAGGGCTCCCACCTAACTTCTTTGCTCCACCTGAATTTTGAGGTGGGAGTTTTACTGCCCACAAATAGCGGGATAAAAAACCACTTACTGCCCTCATACAGTAAGTGGTTTTTCCTTATGCATAAACTTTCTTTTCCTGACAATACAAGCGAATAACATGTGTTTTTTTTTGAAATAAATCATGTGTTAAGCGAATAATAATAAAATTTCGTTTTGTATTATCATCATGAACAAAAATCTGTTCCCCCTCTTGAAAACGCCATGCGCTTTCAAAAGTTGTAATATGATCCCCGCTTACCGAAAAAAGCTCATATTGCATATCATGTACCCTCTTTCAACTTGTATAATCATAATATCTTTATATTGAACTTATTATAACTTAATCTATTTTAAATTTGTAATTTTTTCTATTTCGAGCTATTTCAACTTTGTTTTACATTCTTTTAAGCGCTATAATGATAAACGAAATTTCATTGAAAGGAGCTTCATTTTGACTGCATATTTATTTCCAGTAAAAACAGCTTTTATTTTATTTCCTATTTTAGCAATGTTTCTATTAATTCCTTTTTTAATATTTAATTATCGAAAATACGGTTATTTAA
The DNA here is from genome assembly GCF_003264175.1 of Bacillus sp. SRB_331. NCBI lineage: Bacteria > Bacillati > Bacillota > Bacilli > Caryophanales > Bacillaceae > Bacillus > Bacillus sp. SRB_331. The sequence goes on from NZ_NADV01000026.1 coordinate 42,321, forward strand.
ATAAATGGCGCTCATTTATTTTATACTCATTATTACTTTACTTATTAAATGCCTATTTTCTTGTTATTTTGCCGTTACCACAAACGTATGATACTTGTAGCCTACAACCCGCTAATACACAGCATATGCAACTCTCACCATTTTATTTCATACAAGAGATTAGTAATCATACATCGGCAATTTTAACGAAACCTACTACTTATTTCTTGTTATTAAAAGAATCTGCATTTTTACAAGTTACTTTTAACGTTCTATTAACCGTTCCATTCGGTATTTACTTACGTTATTATTTCCGACGTAGTTTCTTCCAAACAGTGTGCATTTCTTTTTGCCTTTCACTGTTCTTTGAATTAACACAAGTAACTGGATTATATGGTATTTATAATTGTGCATATCGCTTATTCGATATCGACGATCTGTTTTTAAACACACTAGGCGGCGTAATCGGTTTTATCATTGCACCAATATTTACGTACTTCCTGCCAAAAACAAGCGAATTAGATAGTCATATTGATTTGGAAACGAAACCAGTCGGATTCGTTCGTCGTCTCCTCGCTATGCAAATTGATTGGATTTTCTTATCTATCGTTGTACCTTTCATTAAAAACAAAGGAAACTCACTATTTATTTCTAACATCCAATCTTATACAAATGTATACGAACTCCTTTTCATTACATGTTCAATCTTAATTTACTTTATTATCATCCCATATTTTACAAATGGAAGAACAATAGGGAAAGCGTTGCTTCGTATTTACATTAAAGGACAAGCAGAGCGTATTACACTAAAAGAATTATTCATTCGTTACGGTATATTCTATTTCATTTTAGGTGGAATCAATTACATTCTTTCTAGTAGCTCTATTTTAAATCATACAGAGCCTTTAGTATTACTAGTTATACTGTTATTCCAATTTGTAATTAACGGGCTATTTATTATTCATGTTTTATTACATGTATTTAGCAGTGATAAATTACTATTTTACGAGCGTATTAGTCATACAAGAAATGCAATTACACTTAAAAAAGCTGACAAATACTAATTTGTCAGCTTTTTTTCATAATCGTAAATAACTTTTCTGTATAAGGGCTTAAAAATATTCCTGTTTCATCTAGTGACTTCCTCACTTTTAGAAACGAATGCAATTCTGAATATATATTTTGCAATTTTTCGTACGTTAACGTATGCATTTTCCCCCAATGTGGGCGCCCTTCATACTTTAGAAAAATTTTCTCCACTTCACCAAAATAAGCGGCATACTTCATACCTTTATACATATGAACAGCTATATATGCTGAATCTCTTCCATATGCTGGACTGAGCCATATATCATCACCTCTCACGTAGCGGCATTCAATCGGGAAGTGCACCTTATACTTTTTCTTTTCAATAAGATTTGAAATTTCTTCTACAACAGCCCTCATATCCTTTGAAGGGACACTGTACTCCATTTCATAAAATGGAACTGTACGTGATGTAGCGAACACTTCATAGCTTGGTCCAATTATTTTCGTGTTCGGTACAGCCTTAGCTGATAATCGGCTTACTCCTTTACTTATAGAAGGAAACCATTTACACCCTTTAGATAATAAAGAGAACATCCTATTTTCAAGTAACTCCACCTTTAGTTTATGCCATTTCAAATCACTTTCTTTACTCGTTGTTTCGTTTGTAAATTTCACTTGTACTTCATCTGAATAAGGAAAAACGAAAAATTCAAAATGACGATTCTTCTTATATTCTTCTAGTTTGTTCATTACAGTAGACAATGATTGTTTTTCACTTTCATAAACAAGCGAATACGCTGGGATAACCTTCAATTTTATCTTTACAATGATACCTAGCATTCCAAGCGACAACTGAAATGCTTTCCAATATTCGGCGTTCTCGGTTTCTGAACAAACTATACTCTCACCTGTTGATAAAACTGCCGTGATCTCTATAACTTGTGTTGATAAACTTCCAAATGTAACACCCGTCCCATGAGTCCCCGTACTAATCGCTCCTGCAATAGATTGTGAATCAATATCCCCTAAATTTTCTTGCGCATAACCTTTTTCCTGAAGTAACTTCCCTAAATCATGTAGCTTTGTTCCCGCCCATACTTCAGCAACCTTCTTCTCTGCATCAATATTCACAATGCCCTTCAATTCATCTAAAGAAACTAAAATTTCTTCCGTTTGCACAAGAGGTGTAAACGAATGACCTGAACCGACAACACGAATTTTCTTTCCTTTTTTTCGTGCAAGCCCCACAACTTCTACTACATCTTGTATACTTTTTGGATACATCGTATAATGCGGCGTTCCTTCTACATTCCCTGTCCAATTTCTCCATTTTTGTCCCTTTATAGAAAGCATTGTCCATCCCCCCGATATGTTGAATACTCTCCAACAATTTCCCCTTGTTTAATGCGATACAAAATAGGAAAACGCTCGCATGACTCCCCAGCTTTACTATGGCGAAACAAGATAGAATCTCCTATATCCACTCGTTCCTCGCCGTTATAAAAAATTGGCGTTTGCACTTCACCAGCACCTTCTAAAGCTAATAGTTTTGCACCATGCGGCATCCAAACCTCAGGCTCTTTATCTTTACCAACTGCACCTGAGGCAATATATCCGCCACCTAGGCAAGTATAAATAAAAGGATCCGGTTTACGTACAACTGGTAAAGCAAATCCGGCAGCTGGCTGAAATTTTACTTCTTTATAATAATCAAACAGTTTAGGAGAGTAAAAGGCGGATCCTACAGTCATCTCCGTAACTGCGTTATCTTGCTCAGTTGTTTTTATACTTCCTGTTCCTCCCCCATTTACAAATCTTAGTTTAATACCAAGGTTTTGTATTTCTTTTACGATACGTCCTCTTCTTTCTTTAACCTCTAATACTGATTTCTTCTTTAAATACGAAACCACTTTACTTTTCATCCATTGATTCGGTATATTATCCCCCACCCCAGCAATTTGAGCTTCATATCCCATTACACCATCTAGTATTAAATATGATGAGCCCTTCACCTTTTCTACTATTTTCAAAGCGCTCTGCACATCTTTTACCGGGGATCTTTTTACACCAAAATGAAATTTCAAAAAACGACTACTCATATCAATATCCAAACAAACGCGAAAACACCCTTTAGACTTCTCAGCAATTTTTTCTAAATAAGTAATATGGTCTTCACAATCCACCATACAAGTTATAATGTGCCCTTGCTTTGTCAGCAAACTAATTTCATGTAAAGCTCTTTCATCATAAACAGGATATCCGAGCAATAAATCATTAAATCCTTGTTCAATTAAAAACAAAGCTTCTCTAGGAGAAAAACACATAATACCTTGAAAGCGATTATTTGCAGCCAAAATCTTTTTCATAATTGGAACAGAGCGTAATGATTTACTCGCTATACGAATCTTCTTATCTCCACTTAACTCTATAATCGATTGAATGTTCCTCTCTAAAGCCACTTCATCTAAAAACGCACACGGTAATGGAACTTCCTTAAAAATTCCTCTATCCACAGTTTTCTCTCCTCTTCTATATATGTCTTATACATATTGGAAAGAAAGAATGATTTTCCTGTTTTCAAATAAAAAAAGTTTCTTCTTTACGAAGAAACTTTTTTAAGACTACTCTATTTCATAGAAATAGTCGCCTCTACTGGATAATGATCAGAGTAATCATTATACGTATATTTTTGGAACCATGAAGTAACAGACCACTTTGGAGATTTCACTTGTAATACGTTATTCTCTACGAATGACGGATTCGCATGATCTTTACTCGCAATAATATAATCTAAATGTTCAGCAGGTGCATCTGGATAATTGTATTTCGCAATACTGTTTGTCGTCGCATCCCAAGTTGCTGTATGTCCCGTATAAGATGGAATTGACGCATGCAATGTTTTAAACATGGATGCGTACTCTGAATTGCTATTATTCTCAGCATTTATTTTATTTACATTCATATCACCACCAATTAACACATACTCGTTATTTGGTATATTTTTATTTTTAATAAACTCTTGAATTTCTTGTAGCTGTTTTGTACGTACAGATGCTGGCGAAGTGTTTCCACACATACTATCTTCAGCTTGTAAATGAGTCCCAATCACATGTACAAAACGATCATTTTTCTTAACTTTTGTGTATACAAATCCTTTATTTGATAAGTTATCTGGTCCACAGCCTTTTTCGAATACATATTGAATCTTTTCAACAATTGGCCATTTACTCACAATCGCTACACCTCCATCTTCAGGAGTCGAAGATGAATAGTTTCCTAACGTCTTATCCCACTCGCTTCCACTACTACGACCTAATACTGCCGTTTGATTTGGATATTCTTTCTTCAAATTTCCTAATAAGCGATTTGAAGCACTATTATCAAACACTTCATTTAATATAACAACATCCTGATTCTTTATATAATCTGCTGCTCCAATTAAATCAGCGCGCTCACTTTGTCCCCAGTTCGGATATAAGTTTGTTGATAGCATGTACACATTATGCGTCATCACTTTTAAAGTATTATTTTGATTTGTAGACGTTTCTGCTTGAACCGAAGATCCACTATATAAAGCTCCTAAACCAATCCCAAAGCTAAGTACCCCTTTTAGCAATTTACTTTTCACGTTTCATACCTCCATGTACTGTGTAGTGATAAAAAGGCCAAATACTCTATTCTGAGATTTGACCTTTTTCAAATATTTAACGATTTCCGTACGTATCAAACCAAAGCTGAATGTATCCAGCAGTAACACGTTGTGCATCCATTAATCGCGTACCTGTCATTGGTGTAACTTCAGCGCGCCATTTATCTGCATATTCTTGTGATACAGCTGCTTTCACGAACCAATCTTTCGTATTATCATTTACAATGCCAGAGTAATCTTGTTTCGCAGCTACTGCCGCTCCATGAATCCAATCTTCTGGATTTGTACCTTTCCAGTTCCAATATCCATTTCCATCCGTTACTTTATAATTATCTTTTATCGTATCTACAAAGTTTTCATATTTAGAATGGAATCCTTGTGGATACGAAAGATTTGTAAAGTTTGCCGCATGCATCGGTTGATTTACATCTCCTAAATAATGAAGAGATAATCCTAAATAGAAGAATGCTTGTTTCATATCTTTATTTTTGTATGACTCACCAGCTAGTTTGAAATATTTAGCACCTGTTTCCTTTGCCTGTTTTGCAAATGGAATATACGTTTTTCCGTTGTCTGGATCATAGAAGTGTGAAGCAAATGTGCTATTATCATAATAAGGATTTTCATAGTCAGCAGCATAAATACCGTTCTCTAACTCCGTACGCCATTCATTTAATAGTGCAACTTGATCTTGTTTTACAAGTGTTGTATTACGAGACATAATATCCATTGCACGGTTTACAATCCATAAATGAGAGTTTACGCCTTCTTTATGCTTATCTTCAGCAGACCAGCGGTGAACTATATTTATTCTACTTCCCCCATCATTTTCATGAGCAAATGCAACACTTTGTAACGGAGCTACTAATGTAATAGCTGCTGCTAAAGCAAGTACTTTCTTTTTCATATAAAATCCTCCATTTTTTAATTGAATTATTGTAAACTTTTTGTTAGGATCCTATGATGTCGTCTGGTTAACCTATGACTAGAATATCCCACCTTTCACGAAATTTCTATCACTAAATTAAAATATGCAAATGTTCATATCATTATAACTTTATACATAGTGAATATAATAATTGAATGCACTTACATTGTAATAAAATATTGTTAAGCTACTGCAAATATTTGTCTAAACTAATGTAAAAAAGAGTAAAGCGATTAACCGCTTTACTCTTTTTTTCTTTTCGATAATACACTTGGCAGTTGCACATTAACTGCCAATTTATGAATAAATCCAAACACTAATCCAATCCCGATAAATATGTATAAGATCGTAAATACCTTTCCGAAATCAGTTTGCGGACTAAAATTTCCATCACCGACAGTCGTCAACGTAACCACACTAAAATATAGAGCGTCAAGAGGACGTAATCCTTCAACTGTACTATAAAAAATCGTACCAGATGTTAATGTTAAAAATGTTAATACGAATAATACTTGAAATTCTTTATCTTTCCACGCTCGTAAACAAGCTTTTAGCATCCGTTTCAATGTCAACATAAATGAAAGCATTAGACTTCCCCTTCCAAACAAAATACCTTTAGTTAAAGGAAAGTCTATCACCTTTCTGTATAGAAAAAAAGTAGCCCTCTTCTATTTCTAGAAAAGAGCTACTTTTACTATTCTCTATTATTTAGGTGAAACAAGAATTTTCACTTGTGTTTTATCTTTTACAAGTGCTTCAAATCCTTCTTCAACAACTTGATCCACTGTAATTTTTTTCGTAATTAACTTCTCTGCTTGAATTTGGCCAGAGCTAATTAATTTAATAACAGCTGGGAAGATATGACGGTATCCAAGAATACCGATAACTTCTTTTTCTTTTAATACAAGGTTGTTTGGAGTAATTGTCGCATCTTTTTCCCATACACTAACAATTACAGTTTGGCCTTCAAAGCTTGTACTTTCAATCGCTTGACGAAGTACTACTTCAACACCTGTTACTTCAAAGCTCACATTTACACCTAAACCATTTGTTAAGTTGCGAATTTCTGCTAGTACATCTTGAGTTGCTGGATTTAATACGTAATCAGCACCTGCTAATTTAGCTAGCTCTTGACGTTCTTTAGAAAGTTCCACTGCGATAACAGGAGTTGCTCCTGCTGCTTTTGCTGCTTGGATTACAAGAAGCCCAATCGGACCACAACCAAATACAGCTACAGCTTCACCCTCTTTTAATTTACTTTGACGTACTGCATGAACTGCTACTGCTGCTGGTTCTACAAGCGCCCCTTGTTCATACGTCATTTCATCTGGAATATGATGAACCATATCTTCTGGTACTACTGTATATTCAGAGAAACCACCGCCGTCTCCACCAAGACCGTGGAAAACAAGCTGTTCACAAACATTGTAATGTCCATGTTTACAAGCTTCACATTTACCACAAGAATAAATTGGTTCTACAACAACGCGGTCTCCCACTTTATGAGATGTAACTCCTTCACCAATTTCTACTACCTCACCACTAAACTCATGACCTAAAATAACCGGTGCTTTTACGTGTGTTAATGGATGTTCTTCTGTTGGAATAAAAATAGGTCCTGCTAAATATTCATGCAAGTCTGTCCCGCAGATACCACACCATTTAACTTTAATCTTAACTGCTCCTGGTCTTACAGTTGGTTCTGGTACTTCTTCTACTCGTACATCACGTTGATTATGCCAAAGTAATGCTTTCATTTTACACATCCCTCTCTATGTATATACTTAACCTGGTGAAGTTTACAAATCTATTATAATACTTTCATCCATATATTTCAAAAAAACAATCTCATTTCCACTAAATTTTAACAAATAACGTTCAATATTTTGTCACTTTGTACTTTTTTCCACATCTGTTAATGCTAATTTCATTGCGGTTGAAATTAGCATTATGCCATAATAGCATAGGAGAGGTGAATATCGCTTGAAATATTTTATTTACTTTATTGTTATCGTAGCGTTTTTAGATACATTTTCACAATTACCTATTATGAGTACTTTCGCTCAAAGTCTTGGAGGAACCCCTCTTGTTATCGGACTAGTTATCGGTATGTACTCATTCGCTAATATGATCGGTAATATTATCGCTGGAGCCGCTGTCGATAAATTTGGCGCAAAAAAAATCCTTTATATAAGCATGGGAATTACGAGTTTCATAGTCTTGTTATACACCGTTGTTCAAAGTGGTGAACAACTATTAGTTGTGCGCTTTATGCACGGTTTTAGTGACGGATTTTTAATTCCTGCTGCCTTTACGTTTTTATCAAAGCAAACAAATTCAGCAAGGCAAGGTAAGGCAATGGCTCTATCTGGTGCTGCTGTTGGAACAGCTGCAATCGTAGGACCTGCTTTCAGCGGTATTATGAAAGCAACAGCTGGTATAGAGTGGGTGTTCATTACTATTTCTATTTTAATGGTCCTTGGTACAATCGTATCTCTATTCTTCTTACCAAATAACGTATCAAGAAAAGATACATCAAGAACTCAAATGATGAACAAAGAAGATATGATTGAACTATTGAAATCAGAACCGTTATTACAAGCATATATTGGTGCCTTCACATTAATGTTTTCACAAGGAATTGTCACGTATATGTTACCAGTAAAAGTTGAGGCTTTAGCACTTAAAGCATCTACAACAGGCATGATGTTAAGTGTATTCGGAATTACCGCTATCCTCTTCTTCTTACTGCCAACAAATCGCATTTACGATCGATTTAATCGTTCAAAACTAATGCTAATCGGGATTGCAGTAATGGCACTAGCATTATCTTTACTCGGATTATTTGCAACAAAAGGCATGCTCTTTATCGTTATGATGATTTATGGAATTGGGTTCGCTATCCTCTTCCCAGCAATTAATGCTTTACTTGTTGAAAATACGACAGATAGTAACCGAGGGAAAGCATTCGGATTGTTTTATGCATTCTTCTCGTTAGGAGTTGTTGCTGGATCCTTTACAGTTGGAGCAATCGGAGCATCACCTAGCGCTAGCTTCGTTATCGGAACTGCATTCTTGTTAACATTTGCTGGAATGATTTTTGTAAGAAGCAAAGTAAAAAAGACAATGATGGGTTAATTCCATCATTGTTTTTTTTAAAATGCATATTGATATAACCCGTAATATAATGGCAGCGTTGGGATAATACCAATTAATTTGAATATAAAAGGTAACGGGTCATCCTTCTCTTCATATAAACGTAAAACAAAAACGGCACTCAAAGTCCAAATAACACTAAACAGGAAGATGCATTTCCAAACGAGTGGGGTTACTATCTCTACATCAAAGACAAAACCAAATAGCCCAATCCACGTGATTATAGTCACCACAAAATCAAACTTTTGAATTAGTGTTTGAAACATGTCTCTTACTAGCGAAGTTATAGTTAATATCGCTATAATTACTAAATAAACTTTCCACAACATAATGATAAGCTCCTATTCAACTTTTGACTTTCAACAAGCCGTATTTAATAAACAATATGGCATTATATTTTTCATAAAGATAATACAACGGATAACAAAATAAGAAGAAAATAAGTACAGTTGGTACATCATCTATAATAGAAAAATATTTTACTAGTAATTCCTTAATACTCTCTCCAATCATAATAAACAGTGGAATTATACAAATTGCCGCTAATATTAAACATGGTGTGATCCTCATTTCTTTTAATTTCACCTTACAGTGTGGACACCTGAATGAAAAAGGATGCGGGAGATCAATAATATGTTGTGCAGTAATATTCCCTTCACACTGTGGACATTCAATTATTTCTTTCATTTAGTTCACTCCTTTCTATCCATAAAAAAGAGCCCTATCGAATAGAGCTCTTTGATTGCCGAATATATCACTTTTGTGTATAGCCAAATAACAATGTAAATAAATTAAACTGTAAAGGCAATACTACATTTCTTCTTCTACAAAGAAAGTGTATAAATACCGACGATACTTCGACAATTTCCTCGGAAATATTTCCTTTACCCACATAATTTGATACACTACATATGAACAGACAATTGTATTACATAAGCTAAAATAATAACTTAATGTACAAATTAAAAAGCACACTCTTCATATGAAGAATGTGCTTTTATGTTATTAACGTTTAATCCAAACAGCGCCTGCCGATTTATCCTCTGCCTGTCCAACAACTTGGAATTTAAGTCCAAGGTTTGGAACTTTTCTTCCCGCGTCTGCAATTTGTTTGTTACTATATACTTTTGAATCATCAAAAGTTGTAACACCTTGTAATCCAGAATAGTTAAACTGTCCACGTGTTAATGAATTTGCACTCCATGCGGGTGTTTGATCAAATGAAAAGGCAGCGTCTGCAATTTGCATGCCTGTATTACCATACGCTGGTTTCCCGTTTAAATTACCAACAAACGCTTCTGGATGAGAGTCTACAACACCAAGGAAGCCTTCACCTGGATGTACCCCAACCCAGTTATCTTTGAAACTATCATCTGCATACCAAACGACAAGACCAGTATTATACACCGGACCTTTTCCTGCTTTTAATCCATTATCTGATCCAGCATAGTTTCTCCACTCTAAATAATAATAATGTTGTTTCTTCTCTGTCCCATCAGAAACAACGAATCCATTTAACTTCATTTTAGACTGTCCTTCTGCGTCATCAGAAAATACTACTTGTCCATCAACTGTTACATTTACATTATCCATCGCGAAACCTTTATATGTTACAGCTGGATCTGTAATATAGTCGAATTGTAGTTTCACTTTCTTCCCTTTAAATTGACTTAAATCGTATGATTTATCAATCCATTTTCCATCTGTCGTGTCTTTATCTCCTTGTACTACTTTTTCTCCAACTCTATCAATTAACGTCTTCGTTCCATCTTCTGTTACAGCATGTACTTCGATGAAATCACACTCTGCTTCTAACTCATAATTTGCTTTATAATCGAATTTTGCATTTGTTCCTTTTGTTAAATCAAAGAATGGTGTTTCTAATGTTGTATGCATATCATCTCCTCTTGTACTATAATATGCATGCTTTCCAAACTCCGGTTTAATTGTTTCAACACTTTTACCTGGTAAGTTAACACGTACAACGCCTGGACGATTGGATTTCGTAACACTTTGATCAATATATGTAGGAACTCCTACACCACGCTTAATTTTATCGTAATCTACTTCTAAAATTTTTGCCCAGTTACCACCCATATTTTTTTGTAAGAAATCTTTATTTTGTGGTGAGAAACTAGTTGGCTCTGTTCCTGCGATTTTTCCTGTCCAGCTACCTCCACTCATTAATGACCACGCTTCAACAGGTGAACCAGTTCCAGTATATTTCGTGTCATATTCATCCGGTAAGCCAAGGTCATGTCCAAATTCATGCGCAAATACACCTACTGCTCCATCTTCCGGTTCAATTGTGTAATCATGCGCTGCTACTTTTCCACCAAAGTAATCTACATTTGATTTTGTACCTTCAATCGCTACTGGATCTATTGCTAATTTTGAACGATGTGACCAAATTGCATCATCACCTAATTTACCGCCACCAGCTTCTTGACCAACACCAGCATGGATTACCATTAAATGATCAATTACACCATCAGGTTCATTTGGATTTCCATCACCATTTGTATCATATCTATCAAATTGATCAAATTGAGATAAATCTAACCCTTTCTCAGCAGCTGCATGTAAAGCTTCTTTCACTAAATCACGCGCACCTTTTGGTCCTTTATTATCGTGACCGCTACTACCATCAGCACCATAATCAGCGGCTTTACCTGGAACAGTTAACCACTCTGTTACATATCCGTCTGTCGTATAACTACCACCAGACTGTTCTTCATAATATTGCTTAAATGTTTTTACTTTCGAACCATCAAATAATGTGTAAGGCTCATTACCAAATAACATTTTTTGATAATGTTCTCTACTAAAATCTTTCGAATACATATAACCTGGTGTTTGCTCAATATTATTATGTTTATAATCACTAAATTCAACGAGTAACACTAACACTTTATCATTGCGGACAGGTCCATTATATGGAGCTTGTTTCGCCTTAGAAGTTGGAACTTTCCCATCTAATTGCTTTTTATTTGGCTCCGGCTTTTGATCAGGGTTAACATTTTTTTCAGCTTTCTTTACTTTTTCCTTTTCTTCCATCTTCTTCTCTTTTACCTTTTTCACGAAATCAGATGCTTCTTGATTCGCATCGGGAAGAATTTCTTTATTCGCCTGATCCCCTTGTTTCTTTTCAATATATTGCTCTACGGCCTTTTTTGTCTCTTCTTTAGACGATGCTGGATTAATTGTTCCTCTTTCTTTCAGCGCTTCCGCTAAACGATCTTCTTGAATTAAGTTATGATCAATTGGCGTTGTAGACACACCTTTTTTTGCTGACGTTTCTGCATATGCTAACGGAGCACTCATTACAGCTGAGCATCCGATGAGTGTTGCGATCGTTAATGATGACAACACTTTAAATGGCGCTTTTTTTCTCATTTTAATCCTCCCCTTGTATCAATCTTAAACTTCAGATAAAAATATGTAATCTATCCTCCCTTGTATAATAAAAGACATGATTCTATAAGAAATAAGCTTTCTGTTATAGAATCATGCCCTCCAGTTTTCTGGTCAGACCCTCTATCTTTTTATGTCGAAATGTGAAAAATAAAGAGTGATTTGTATATATTAAATAGCTTATATTAAAAATTCAAAAGACAATATGCACAATTGCATGAAAATTCTTTCAAACAAAAAAAGAACCCAAGTTAATTAAACTTGGGTTCTCCATTTCGTATTATTTCTCTTGTGTTTTTTCCCAATCAGCTAAGAATTTCTCAATTCCTTGATCTGTTAATGGGTGCTTCACTAATGAAGCAATTACGTTTGCTGGGATTGTTGCAATATGTGAACCGTTTAATGCTGCTTCTGTTACGTGAACACTATGACGTACAGATGCTGCAATGATTTCTGTTTCAATGCCGTGAATTGCAAAGATTTCTGCGATTTGGCGAATTAAGTCCATACCGTTATGACCAATATCATCTAGGCGACCTAAGAACGGTGAAACGTATGTCGCACCAGCGCGAGCTGCAAGTAATGCTTGCACTGCTGAGAATACTAATGTAACGTTTGTACGAATTCCTAAATCTGAGAATGCTTTTACTGCTTTTAAGCCTTCTGTTGTCATTGGAACTTTTACAACAACATTTGGAGCGATTTTTGCTAACTCTTTTCCTTCTTCAATCATTTTATCAGCTTCTAAGCTAATTACTTCTGCGCTTACAGGTCCTTCAATAAAGCTGCAAATTTCACGAATACGCTCATGGAAATCTACGCCTTCTTTTGCTACAAGTGATGGGTTTGTCGTTACTCCAGCTACTACGCCTAATGCATTTGCCTCTTTAATTTCGTTAATGTTTGCTGTATCAATAAAAAATTTCATTTGTTATTCTTCCTTCCTAATTTTCATTTTATATTTATTTATTTTTTCTTAATAAGCTCTAATTCAATCGGAATAAATTTGTCCACTTTTTTACCTTGTGTTATCTCTTTTGCTGTTTCCATCGCCTTCTCTCCGATTAATTCCGGTTTTTGAGCGACTGTTGCTGCCATACGCCCATCTTTAACCGCTTTTACAGCATCATCCGTTGCATCAAATCCAACAACGACTACATCCGTTTTACCAGCAGATTTTAATGCCTCAATTGCGCCTAATGCCATTTCATCATTATGAGCAAATACCGCTTTAATATCGCTATTTGCTTGCAAAATATTTTCCATAACGGATAACCCTTTTGCACGATCGAAATCAGCTGCTTGTTTTGCTACTACTTTTAAAGACTTATCAGCTACGTTATGGAATCCTTTCCCACGCTCACGAGCAGCAGACGATCCAGGTATTCCTTCTAACTCAGCGACATTTGTTCCTTCACCAACTACTTCCCGAATGTAATCACTAGCCATTTGACCACCTTCTACATTGTTGGAAGCTATGTGAGAAACAACTTTACCTGAATTTGCAACTCTGTCTACTGTAATAACAGGAACATTGGCTGCATTGGCTGCACTTACCGCTGAAGCAACAGCATCTGAGTCGGTTGGATTAATAACAATTACATCGACACCTTTTTGAATTAAATCTTCAACATCGTTTGTTTGCTTCGCTGCATCATTTTGTGCATCAACAGCAATTAATTCAATGCCGCTATCTTTTGCTTTCTTTTCTGCACCTTTTTTCAACGTGACGAAAAATGGATTATTTAAAGTTGAAACAGAAAATCCAACTTTAATAGTTTTATTTCGACCTTTATCGCTAGAATCCTTTGCCCATTCTGGTGGTTCCATTGAACAACCAGCAGTAACTACCATGATGCATGCAACGAGTATCAGTAACCATTTTTTCATGAATTGCCCCTCCATTACGCTTCTTTTCGACGATCAATTAGTACAGCTAGTAAGATTACAAGTCCTTTTACAACTTGTTGGAAGAAAGAAGATACACCTAATAAATTTAAACCGTTATTTAGTACACCAATAATAAGCACACCGATGAATGTACCAACAATCCATCCTCTTCCACCTGAAAGACTCGTTCCTCCTAACACAACTGCAGCAATTGCATCCAATTCGTAAGAAGTACCAGCAGTCGGCTGTGCAGAATCTAACCTTGATGTTAAGACAATACCTGCAAGCGCTGCCAAAATTCCGGAAAGACCGTAAATCATTACTTTAATTCTCGTAACATTAATGCCTGATAAAGCTGCCGCTTCTTCATTTCCACCAATCGCAAACGTACGGCGACCAAACGTTGTTTTCTTTAAAATAAAGTACAGTACTGCAAAAGCGATCATCATTGTAACGGCTGGCACAGGAATACCAAGGAAATAACCACGGCCAAACATTTGGAACATTAAATGATCACCAAGACCAGTGATCGGACGTCCGTCCATATAAACAAGCGTCAACCCGCGAAAAATAGTCATTGTTGCTAAAGTTGCAATAAACGGAGCTACTTTTCCCTTCGCAATAATGATACCGTTTACAATCCCCATTACAAGACCGGCTAATAATCCAACTGCCATTGCAAGGAACGGATCCATGCCACTTGCCATCATTCCGGCAACAAGTGCACTTGATAATGCTAAAATAGAACCTACCGATAAGTCAATACCCCCTGTTAAAATAACGAAGGTCATTCCAAATGCAATGAGTGCATTAATCGATACTTGGCGCAGTATATTAAATAAATTTGGAATTTCAATAAATGCTGGATTTAAAGCTGTAATTACCACGATAATTAATACTAACCCAATTAAAGAACCAAGTTGTTGTAATACATTCCCCTTCTTAGCCATATCTTACTCTCCCCCTGTAGCTAGTGCCATAATAGACTCTTGCGATGCCTGATCTTTCTCTAAAATACCACCGATTTTCCCTTCATGAATAACGAGAACACGATCACTCATTCCTAAAACTTCTGGAAGCTCAGACGATACCATAATAACGGCATCACCCTGCTCAGTAAGCTTATTCATAATAGAGTAAATTTCTTTTTTAGCCCCAACATCTACACCTCTTGTTGGCTCATCTAAAATGAGTAACTGCGGATGAATACCTAGCCATTTTGCAATTACAATCTTTTGCTGATTTCCACCAGAAAGAGATTTGACAGCTTGCTCTCCGTTTGCTGCTTTCACATTAAGAAGCTTCATCATATCCTCTGTAAATTGCCGTTCTAAACCTTTATTAACAACGCTTCCCTTTGAAAGACTTTCTAAATTTGGTAAAGCTAAATTTTCACGAATCGAAAAATCTAACACAAGCCCTTCAGATTTTCTATCCTCTGTAATAAAGGCAATTCGTTGTCTAATCGCATCAATTGGACTATCAATTTTTACTTCTTGTCCATTCATAAAAATTTTTCCTGAATCGAGCGGTTCATATCCAAATATTGCTTTCATAATATCCGTGCGACCAGCTCCCATCAAGCCCGCAACACCAAGGATTTCACCTTTTCTAACTTGAAACGAAACATTTTCAAATTCCCCCTTTTTCGTTCCGTTTCGCATTTCAAAAATCACTTCGCCAATTTGACTATTTCGTTCTGGATAACGTTCACCAATACTGCGGCCCACCATCATGCTAACTACTTCATCAAATGACGTTTCTGGAATTAATCTTTTCCCTACATATTCTCCATCACGCAAAATCGTAATAGCATCACATATTGAAAAAATTTCTTCCATCCGGTGTGAAATATAAACGAATGAAACGCCCTCTTTACGTAATTTATTAATAACAATAAACAGCGTTTCAATTTCGCGATCTGTTAATGCTGCTGTAGGTTCATCCATAATAATAACGCTCGCCTTTGTCATTAATGCTTTAGCAATTTCAATAATTTGCTGTTGTCCAACTGATAATTCACCTGCTAGCATAGCACCTCTCACATGTAGACCAAGATCTGCTAATTGTTGCTGGGCAATCGCATTCATTTGACACGTACGTAAAATGCCCGTTTTCCCATACATTAACTCTTTTCCAAGAAACATATTTTCAGCTACCGTTAAATTCGGTAATATGTTCAACTCTTGATGGATAAATGCAATACCATACTCTTCAGCTTCTTTCGCATTTTTAAAAGTTCGTTCTTTCCCATCAATCATGACTGTTCCACTGTCCTTTTTATATACACCTGTTAAAATCTTCATGAGCGTCGATTTCCCCGCTCCATTTTCCCCCATCAATGCATGGACTTCTCCTGTTTCAATCATAAACTGTGCGTTTTTTAGAACAGGATTACCACTGAACGCTTTTGAAATGTTCTTCATTTCAATATGCATTCTCATCACATCCCTTTATTAAAAAATCACGCCTGCATGTAAAATAACATTCGCATAAGGCGTTGCTTCTCCTGTACGAATAATCGCCTTCGCTCTCTTTGTATGCTCTTTAAATTCCTTATGAGACACATATTCAAATGCTGGCTCTATTAATCGCATCTCAACTTCTTTATTTACCTCTGCATTATTTATAATAACTTCTTCTGCTAACGTCACTTTTTCAATTGCCATATCATCAGCAACTACTTGTAATACGTCTAAAAAGCTAGGCTTTCCGATTTCAACTGCTAAATCAATTCGTTTTACTCCATCAGGAATAGGTAACCCACAATCAGCAATTACAATCGTATCTGTATGTCCAAGTGAAGCAAGGACTGCCGCGATTTCGCTATTTAATACACCGTGCTTTTTCATCCGACAATCACCTGCACTTCACGTACTCTATCTCTCGTTGGCATACCGCCCTGTGCCCCAAGTTTCGTTACAGAAAGACCACCAGCAATATTTGCAAAACGAATTGCCTTTTGAAGTGTTGCTCCTTCAGAAAGCGCAACTGCTAACGCACCGTTAAATGTATCACCTGCTCCAGTCGTATCTACTACATCTACAGCAATACTTGGAACTTGAACAACTTCCGTTCCATTATGGAAACGAACACCATTAGACCCTTCTGTCATCAATAGCTTATTTGGATATTTAGCCAGTAACTCTTCAATTGGTGATGTGAAATCATTTAATACGATGCGACATTCATGTTCATTCGGCGTAATATAAGTCGCTTTTTCTAAAATATCTTCTGATAAAAATTGTGCTGGAGCCGGATTCAACATAACTGGAATTTTATGTTCCTCACAAATAGCCAGAACGTATTTTACTGTTTCAAGCGGAATCTCTAGTTGAAGAACAACCATATCTGCTTTTACAAGAAGGTCTTTTGAACGATCTACAACCGACTCATTTACAAGAGCATTTGCTCCTTGTACGACAACAATACTGTTATCCTCTTCTGCTAAAACGATATGAGCGATTCCTGTCGTCCTATCTGTAACCGGTACCACATAGTCGATAAAAATGCGTTCGTTCTCCAAGTTTTTTCTAACTACTGTTCCGTAATCATCATTTCCTACTGCACCAACCATCGCTACATTTGCTCCTAATCTAGCTGCAGCAACTGCTTGGTTTGCCCCTTTTCCTCCTGGTATCGTATGAAACGCTTCACCAATTACTGTTTCTCCTGCTTTCGGCCGTATTTTTGAAACAGCCACTAAGTCCATTGAAATGCTACCTACTACTGCAATATTTGGCATCTGTCTCATCTCCTTACTTCGTTGTATTTCGTTCTATAATTTCAATCGGTAAACGATAGTGTTTCTCTTCTAATGGATTTCCTTCCATCTGCTCTAACAACAATTCTGTTGCAATTTTCCCCATTTCATAAATTGGCTGTGCAACAGTCGTAATAGATGGATACATCATTTCAGTTAAAGAAATCCCATCGAATCCAATAATTTGTAAATCGTCTGGAATAGAAATTCCCTTTTGAAGTGCAGCCTTTACAATACCAATTGCAATTAAATCATTCCCAGCAACAATTCCATCAATATGCGGATATTCTTCTAATAATTCCACCGCTACCCGTTCACTATTAGCTGGATCGAATGTACTCTCTGCAATCATATAAGAAAGATTATTTTGCGTAATAACGTCTACAAAACCTTCAAAACGTTCATTAGCTGCGCTCACATCACGCGGTCCACGAATATGTGCAATATGTTTACACCCTTTGTCTATTAATAACTTTGTCGCCGCCTGGCCCCCTGCATAGTTATCTGCATATACAGTAGGAATGCGCTCATTAAATATACGGTCAATCGCAACAACTGGAATAGACAAATTCATGTAATTAACACTATTTTGTGGATTCGTTGCTACAATAAATCCGTCCACATTATTTTGTCTAAGCACATCAATGTATTGCTTCTCTTTTTCTAAATTTTCATCAGAGTTACAAAGTACAACTGTGTATCCTTGCTTATGTGCTACATCTTCTACAGCACGTGCAACTTCCGGAAAGAATGGATTCACGATATTTGGAACAACTAAGCCAATTAAACGAGATTTTTTATTATATAAAGAACGCGCTACTGTACTAGGCTTATAATCTAGCATTTCAATTGCTCGCTCTACTTTCTTTAATGTATCCTCATGGACATATCCATTTTTATTTAACACTCTGGAAACGGTCGCAACAGATACCCCTGCTAATTTTGCAACGTCTTTAATCGTACTCATTCTCTTTTCTCCTCATTTCATGTAACCGTTTACATAAAATAATATAACGCATTTATAAAAATACGTCAATCATTTCTAACTAAAAAGCTTTTAAGGTTATACTCAAAAAAAGCATCGCCATAAGGCGATGCTTTTTTATTACGAATATGATACAGTTTTTTCCTTTTCTTCTACAGCAGGCTCTTCAGCATCTTTTTTACGATCAGACAGTTTAATTTTCTGTAAGAAAATCGTAAAGATAGCACCTACTACGATAAATACCAATCCTGTTAAGAATACAGTATGAAGTGAGTCCACTAAAGAGCTTTTCAAAATTGGTACGATGCTATTAGAAAATGCTTCTGGCATTTGTTTTAATGCCTCTGGACTAAATAGCATAGAATATAAACTTTGTGGATCTGTATGAATCATATCTTTAAATTTTGTTACCATTTGTCCCGCTTCTTTTGGGAATGTGTCTAATACAGGTACTAATTTATTTGTTAACGTTGTGCCTGAAGTATTATTCATAATTGATCCTAAAATTGTAATCCCAAACGTTCCACCGATTTGACGGAAGAATTGACTTGATGATGTTACAACGCCAAGATCTTTTTTCGGGAAGCTTTCTTGTAATGCTAATGTTAATATCGGCATAACAAGACCCATTCCTAAACCGATAACCATCATATAAGAAGTAGCGGTAAGCTTAGTTGTGTGCATATCCATCGTTGTTAATAACCAGAAACCACTAGCCATAATAAGCATCCCTGTAATAATTTGTGGTTTCACACCAATTTTTAATACAAGCTGACCACCAATAATACTCATAACGATCATTGTAATCATCATCGGTGTCATAATCGTTCCTGATTCAGCAGCACTTACGCCTACAATTCCTTGCATAAAGAACGGTACGAACATAATTGCTCCAAACATTCCGATACTCATAAAGAAACCGATCGCATTCAGTAGTGTAAATGTGCGGTTTTTAAAGAAGTGCATCGGTAAAATTGGTTCTTCAGCCTTCGTTTCAACGATAACAAAGCTAACAATACCAATGGCAGCTAGTGCAAATAACCCGATAATTTGCCAAGAACCCCATGCATAATCTTTTCCGCCAAACGTTAACGCAAGTAATAAACTTACAACACCGAGAATCATCGTGAAGATTCCAGCGATATCAATTTTAATTGGTCCTGTTTGTTTATGTGCTTTTAATCCCATTGCAATGAAGATTGTCGCTAAAATACCAACTGGTAAGTTAATATAGAATACCCATCTCCAGTTCACTGCGTCTACAATCCAACCACCAACTTGTGGTCCAATTACAGAGGCAAGACCGTATAGAGCTCCAAAAATACCTTGCCATTTAGCACGTTCTTTTCCCGTGAACATATCTCCTATAATAATCATAGCCATTGGCATCATAATACCGCCACCAAGACCTTGAATACCACGGAAAATAATTAATTCTGTCATACCGTTTGCCATACCACATAACGCTGAACCAACCATAAAGATAATTAATCCTGCTATATATACGTTACGACGCCCAAGTAAATCCGCTAATTTACCTGCAATCGGTACAACCGTTGTTGATGTTAACATGTAAGCTGTTGTTAACCATGTCATTAAACTTAATCCACCTAGTTCACCGACGATACGCGGCATTGCTGTACCAACGATTGTTCCGTCCAATGCAGCAAATAGCATTGCGATTACTAAACCGATTAACAACAACTTTCTATTCTGATTTTCTTGTTGCTCCATGTAATCTCCTCAATTCCTCTTAGTTTTTCTCTTTTTTCTCTGGTTTCCCGCAAATAATTGTTTCTAGCTTTTCAAAGAGGCGCAACAAATCTTCCCTCTCTTGTAATTCTAAGTGTGAGAAGTATTTTGCAATATGCTCATTACGAGCCGCCATCGCTTCTTCTACTGTAGCTTTCCCCTTCTTCGTTAGCTCAATGACAACAACGCGGCGATCATTATCGTCGTGATAGCGCTCTACTAACCCATGATCAATTAAACGATCAGTCATTACTGTAATCGCACTCGGTTTCACGTACATTTTCTCCGCCAATTGTGTCGCTCTTGAAGCTCCGTAATGATCTAAAATCTTTAAAATATAAAACTGCGGTGGTGTAAGTCCTGATGCTTGCATTTGTTCTAATAGCTCTGTTTGCATTTTCTTTCCTATAGCGAATGTAAGAGCTTGAATCTTATCAATATGAGTCATATCATTTGGCATGTTATCCACCTCTTATTTAAGCAATAAAATATTTAACGTATTTAAATATTAATCCCACAAACAAAATACGTCAACAACTTTCTTTATAAAAACGTTTACATTCTTGTCACAAAGTTGTATAATTTTCGTCGAAGTTAATATTGACAGTCACGGAGAATCGGAGTATATGGCTATGAATCATAAAAAAGGGAACTTTTTTATATTTCATAGCCTTTTTGTATTCTCTCTGTCTTAAAACGCTTTCAATTAATTAGGGGAGGATTTTCATTTTATGTTTTTCACACAATTATTTAAACCTGCGCCCCACGCAGAACGCTTACCAGCTGATCGCACTGATAGCGAATACCGCAAATTGCGTTTGCAAGTATTCTTAGGCATCTTCATCGGTTATGCGGGTTACTACTTTGTTCGAAAAAACTTTTCACTCGCAATGCCATACTTAATCGAACAAGGCTTTAGTAAAGGGGAACTTGGGGTTATCCTTTCAGCAGTATCTATCGCTTACGGATTAAGTAAATTTCTTATGGGTATCGTATCCGATCGTTGTAATCCTCGCTACTTTTTAGCAGCTGGGCTATTTTTATCCGGTATCATTAATATTATTTTCGGCTCATTTTCTTTCATTACAACGAGCATTATACTTATGTTTGTACTTCAGTTTTTAAATGGATGGGTACAAGGTATGGGATGGCCTCCTTGTGGTCGTACGATGGTTCACTGGTTCTCCGTTAGTGAACGTGGTACAAAAATGTCTATTTGGAACGTCGCTCATAATGTCGGCGGCGCGCTTATGCCCTCTCTCGTTACATTAGGCTTATATTTCTTTGCAAATGACTGGAAAAGTATATTTTACTTCCCAGGTATTCTTTCAATTTTGGTGGGGATTTATGTATTAATTACGATGAGAGATACACCTCAATCTTGCGGATTACCTTCTATTGAAGAACATACTGGGGAATATCCATCAGATGAAAAAGTAGCGGACCGTGAACGCGAACTTTCGGTAAAGGAAATTTTATTTACATACGTATTAAACAATAAGTTTTTATGGTACATCGCTATCGCTAATGTCTTTGTTTATTTCGTTCGTTACGGCGTTGTAGACTGGGCTCCTACTTATTTAGTAGAAGAAAAAAGCTTTACTCACAGTAGCTCACGTACAGCTTATGCTCTATACGAATGGGCTGGTATTCCAGGTACACTTCTTTGCGGATGGATGAGTGATAAACTATTTAAAGGGCGCCGCGCACCTGCTGGCATTCTATTTATGGTCGGTGTATTCATTGCCGTTCTTGTTTACTGGCTAAATCCTGCTGGGCATCCAATCATTGATAGTATCGCACTTGTTTCCATTGGATTTTTAATTTACGGACCTGTTATGCTAATTGGTCTTCACGCGCTTGACTTAGCACCCAAAAAAGCTGCTGGAACTGCCGCTGGGTTAACTGGGTTCTTCGGTTACCTAGGGGGAGCTACTTTTGCTAGCGCAGCTATGGGCTTTATTGTAGATGGATTCGGATGGGACGGCGGATTCATTTTGCTCCTTGCTTCTTGTGTGCTTGCAATGTTCTTCCTTGCTCTTACTTTAAATACAGGATCTGCTAAATCAAAAGAAGTTTAAACAAAATATAATGTGTAGAAAAATAAACATAAAAATAGCTCTTAGCATTTACTTACATGCTAAGAGCTATTTTTTATTTATCGTTCTTCTCTTGCTATTTATATTAATCATTTCCCTTCTATTCATACGATTAAAACATTTGCTGAAACATCTTTATTAAAACAGCTAACATAACAGATCCAGCAAATCCACCTAAACAAATTAAACTTACCCCTTGGCTATAAGACAAATTTTGAAATGATTTCATACCTTCCATCCTCCCCATATCCC
Organism: Bacillus sp. SRB_331; assembly: GCF_003264175.1. Lineage (NCBI taxonomy): Bacteria > Bacillati > Bacillota > Bacilli > Caryophanales > Bacillaceae > Bacillus > Bacillus sp. SRB_331. The sequence continues at coordinate 65,217 of NZ_NADV01000026.1, forward strand.
CTTTGATATTCTTATTGTATCAATGGGAAAAATTTCATAACATCGATTTCGCTGACAGCTAACTTACAAATTTGTAAGTTAACATTTTTTTAAACTTATATATATTCTGTCCACATTCTCCCTCTTAATACATCAAAAAAGACCTCGAATTATATCAAGGTCCTGCTTACACTACATAATATCTCACTCAACTTATTTTATCCCGCTATTCGCCGGGCAGTAAGACCCCCACCTCAAAATTCAGTGAAAGCAAAGAAGTTAGGTGGGGATGAACAAAACCCCCACTGATTAAAGTTTCACTTTATAATCATCACCGGGCATTTCACACGCTTTGCTATTTTATGACTTACACTACCAAGCACCATCTCTTGCAGTGTATTTAGCCCTCTACTCCCAGCAATAATAAGATCTATATCTCCTGTATTTACATATTGAACAATCGTATCTCCTGGATCGCCATGTAGAATCGTAATTTTGTAGGGAATGTTCTCTTTCTTTAATAAACCCTCAATCTCTTTTAATTTATCTTTTCGACTAGCTGATATTGTTTCTAAATCCGTTTGTCCTTGTATAATATCTGACTTTGCCGTTCTATTATCTACTACGTACACAACTTCAACATGTGTTTCTTCGTTAAATTTCGCAATATATGTTGCATGCTCGGCTGCTCGAAGTGCATGTTCAGAACCATCGCATGCTAATAAAATTTGTTTGTACATATGCTGAATCCCCTTTTCGTTATCCTACCCGTATTATATAATAAAGCCCCCTAAAAAGGAGGCTTCTAACTAGCAATTCTCTTATTATAAGTAGCTAAATTCGCAACGAGCTTCGAGCTACGTTCATTTAACCCTGTGATCCTTACTTTCACACCGTTCTGTTCATACTTCATTATAACTTTATCAATTGCCGCTACTGCTGAATCATCCCATACGTGTGCGTTAGTAAAGTTCATCTCAATTTCTTTCACATCTTCATTGTATGAAAAAGCATTTATATACTCTGCCGTAGATGCGAAGAATAGTTGGCCGTGAATTTCGTATATTTTCTTATTTTCAATATACAAATGTTTCACGTGAATCTTTGCCATATTGAATGCAAATAAAACTGCACTAATTATCGTTCCGATAATTACACCTAATCCTAAATTATGTGTAATTAGGACAATCACAACTGTTACGATCATAACAAATGCGTTTCCTTTTGGTACTTTATGAATCGTCGCTACAGAGTTCCAATCAAACGTCCCAATCGAAACCATAATCATAACTGCAACTAAAGCTGCCATCGGAATATGAACAACGTAATCACCTAAAACAAATAGCAATACGATTAAAAAACCACCGGCTACAAACGTCGATAATCTCCCGCGACCACCTGATTTAATGTTAATAACAGATTGTCCAATCATTGCACATCCTGCCATTCCTCCGAAGAAACCAGCAACAACGTTCGCAATCCCTTGTCCACGTGCCTCTTTATGCTTATTACTTTCCGTATGTGTCATATCGTCTAAAACCGACGCCGTTAATAATGACTCTAGTAAACCTATAACCGCTAGCATAACTGAATACGGTAAAATAATTGCTAATGTCTCAAGTGTAAATGGAACATCAGGAATACTAAAAAACGGTAATTCTTTCGGTAAGCTTCCCATATCCCCTACTGTTTTTAACTGTAATCCGCTCATAAGTGCAATGCTTGTCACAATAATAATTGAAATAAGTGTAGACGGAACAGCCGTCGTAATACGTGGAAATAAATATATAATTGCAAGTCCTAATGCGACAAGTGCATACATTTGCCAAGTTGCATTTTTAAAATGCGGCAATTGCGCTGTAAAAACTAAAATTCCAAGTGAATTTAAAAAACCACTCATAACGGATTTAGGAACAAACTTCATAAATGAGCTCAGCTTGAACACTCCAAAAATAATTTGAACAATACCTGTTACTATTGTCACAGCAAATAAATATTGTAAACCGTGATCCTTCACAAGAGTGACCATTAATAATGCCATCGCACCCGTTGCCGCCGAGATCATCCCTGGTCTTCCGCCGACAAACGAAATTGTAACCGCAATACAAAAGGCCGCGTACAATCCAACCGTCGGATCTACACCTGCAATAATAGAAAAAGCTATCGCTTCAGGAATTAATGCTAAAGCAACGACAATTCCTGATAGTACGTCCCCTTTCACATTAGAAAACCATTCATTTTTTATCTTTTGAAACAAGCTACCACCCTCTACTCTTTTATCATTTGATTTTCTCCGTAAGAAAATCTAGGCCGACTGCACGAAGGCTATTATATAACGAGCAAAGGATGTTGTGCTATGTAAAAGTTTCCTAAAGAAAAGACGCTACCTTAGCAGCGTCTTTTCTCATTTCATTAATGTCCACCGTGACCTTGACCACTTTCCTGAACAATTTCTAACCTCTCATCCAATATACCTTGTGTTTCAAATGAAATATCACTACTACTTCCTAATAGGAAACCATGGTTATACGGTCCAAGTGTTGGATCATCTTTAAACTTCGGCTGAATAGTAGCAAGGAAGTCATACACTGGTTGTTTTGCTTTTCCTTCCTCAAGCAAAACAACAGGGGCATGTTTACCCATATGTGAAAACGGTGCTCCCGCAATTGCTAAGTCTGGTGTTTTGCTTGAAACAAATGACAAACCGTGACCTGGTTTTGTGAGTCCCCAGCCAAATTTCGTTTTTTCATCTTTAAATTTCGCAAATGCAACCGAATTTTCTGTTGGAGTCTCCCCACTAATACGCGTTACTTTCCCGTATTTACTTAACTCTTTTTCTACTTTTTTCGAAACGATTTTTTCTGGTCCTAACACATATATATTCGCTTTATCTTTTCTCGTCTTTAATGCCTCTACTGTCGCTTCTGGCACTTTATTTTTTTCAGTATATAGAAGAGGTTCTGGCATATGAGAAATCCAATTTACAGCTGGTATTGTATATAAACGTCCTTCTTCTTCAGACGAACCGATAATAACGCTATTTGGATAATTTCCTGTTATATCGGCATATTCTTTATCAACATCTTTAGCAAATTTAGCTGGGTCCGTTTCTTTTATTTGCTTTACTTTATATTCTTTTAATTGCTCTAGGCTAGATGCACCTACATCCCCCATCACCATAATTTGCGTTCCATCTTTCGTTCCGAGCGGATTTAATCGTTTTATTTCTTTTAACGTCATTTCGGGTACCTTTTCTTTTTCTATAAATAAAATCGGTCCGTTATTCGGGTGATGAATAAGATCCGCACTTGCAATACCTAATTGCCACTCGTTCACTGGCACTAAAATAATAGCGCCTGGCTGATTCTCTTTATGCGTTGCTGGCCATATCGTTTGCGAAGTTAATACTGCCATTTGCAGAGGATCATTTGTATTTAATCTCGTTACATTTTTTAAACTTGTCGTTAATAAATCATTCGATGCACCTTGATTCATTTCTTTCGGCGCAGTTACCTCCTGATTCATTTTCATTTCCTTTTGCTCTGTTTTCTTCTCTTCTGTAGATTCATGATTTTTATGATCTGTACTCGTTTGTCCGCATGCCGCAAGACCGACTGCTGCAATTATTGTTATCCCCAAAATTCGGATCATCTTTTTCACTATATCGCCTCCGTATTATTCGTTTTCGAGCCAATATTATTACCTAAAATGGAATTTCAACTTTACAATAACAAGCAATTCTGAAGAAATTATGCAGATGCATTATAATCTGCACCATTTCTTCATGATTTTGACTTACAATTTAAGTAATAACTACAAATGCGGAGGTACTCTATGATCGATATACTACTCGTAGATGATGAACCGAGAATGCTTGAATTATTAACGCTTTATCTTACTCCAATCGGATATAACTGCGTATGTGCAGTATCCGGAGAAGAAGCTATTTCACATATAGAAAATCGAAACTTCAAATTTGTTTTACTCGATATTATGATGCCAAAGATGGATGGGTGGGAAACTTGCAAAAGAATTCGATCATTTAGTAACGTTCCTATCATTATGGTAACTGCTCGTGATCAAACGGTAGATGTCGTTCAAGGGTTAAAACTTGGAGCAGATGATTACGTGACGAAACCATTCCACGAAGAGGAGCTCTTCGCAAGAATTGAAGCTGTTTTACGCCGAACCAATCAACATGCACAAATCCAATATCACGGCATTTTATGGGATGAGGCCAAGCATTTCATTTCTGTCGATAATGAAGAACTTCTTCTCACCCCAATCGAATTCTCTTTACTCGGATTATTTTTACGTCATGTGAACTACGTATTAAGCCGTGATCAGCTCATTGAACGAATTTGGGGATTAAATACAAATACAGAAGATAGAACAGTCGATTCACATATTCGTAATTTACGTGATAAATTACGAAAAGTAAATTTCCCCATTGATCACCATTTAAAAACTGTTTATGGAGTAGGATATCGATGGATTGATATTGAAAACTAAGGAGCAAAACGATGAAGCGAATTTCTATTCAACTCGGATTTTATTTTCTAATTGTTACACTTTTAATCGAAAGTGTTCTATTTGTCTTGCTCTATTATAGCCTTGTAAACAATAGAGTGAATGAAGAAATGACTGCTTTATTAAAGCGTGGAAATAGTCACCGAGATGTCCTTGAAAAATATTTTGACAGGCAAACAATCTCCCATGTTGCTTTAATGGAATCCGAAGCTGAAACAACTGTTATTATTACAAATGCAAATAAGGAAATACTAGCTAAATCCAATGAAATAAATACTACTATAAAAAAACATATTGAAGGAATGCAAACACGAACAGATCATGATGGAGCAATTATAGAGAATCATTGGAAAACATCTAATTATATATGTACAGTTAGCCCAATTGTAGTGGCAGGAAAAACGGAAGGCTATGTATATATGTTTCTCGGGACGGAATCAATCGAAGAAATGGTTAACGGGCTCACACGGCAATTCATTATCGCTGGAGTCATTACTTTCCTATTAACAGCCATCACCATTTTTCTATTATCACGTTTGTTAACAAAACCATTGTTACACATGAAACAAGCGACTGAAAAAATGAGTAAGGGCGATTTATCCGTTTCATTAACAACTACTCGAAATGACGAAATTGGTGAACTAGCACAATCTATCCAAACTCTCGCAAATGATTTACATTATATGAAAACGGAGCGAAGTGAATTTCTAGCAAGTGTTGCTCACGAATTACGAACACCATTAACGTACGTAAGAGGTTATGCTGACATTGCATCAAAAGAAAACACACCCCCAGAGCAACGTTTACGATACTTATCCATTATAAAAGACGAGTCTGATTATATTACAAACTTAGTCCAAGATTTATTTTCACTCGCTCAAATGGAAAAGCATAACTTTTTCATTCAAGTACAGGAAGTGCATTTACACACCTTCCTTACTCGCATCACTGAAAAAATAAATGTGATGTACGGAGAAAAACAAATTAAAGTTGTTTTCACATGTCCTTCCTCACTCTTAGTAAAGCTAGATGAGCAACGCTTTGAACAAGTTATGGCTAACATTTTAAATAACGCGTATAGACATTCAAAAGAACATTCTCATATAAATATTTCTGTTACAGAAGAACATAAACGTATTTCCATTACAATTGAAGATGAAGGCGAAGGTATTCCGCCTGAAGACCTCCCTCACATTTTCGATCGCTTTTACCGTGTTGATAAAGCGCGCTCTAGAGCTACAGGAGGCACTGGTTTAGGGCTCTCCATCGTAAAAGAAATCGTAGAACTACACGGCGGGAATATTACTGTCACAAGTGAAATTAATCACGGATCTTGCTTTACAATTTCATTGCCATCTATATAGAAACACGACTATCATCAATAGTCGTGTTTTCTTATCCTTTAGGACTTTACTTTATAATATAAATTTACGAATTGGCCAAAACGTTTCGTATCCGTTAAAGTTAAATGAATTTCCGGGTTCTTTTCTTTAAATAACGGAACTCCAGAACCTAATATGTGAGGTGTAATCGTAACAACATATTCATCAATTAAATTATTCTTAAAGAACTCTCTCAGTAGACTCCCTCCACCGACCATCCATATTTTGGATCCTCCCTGCTCTTTCAACCTTTTTGTAAACTCTAATACATCTTCATTTACAAACTCTACATGTTCGTTTGAACCTTTTTCTGAATTAGAAAAAACATAACATTTTTTATCTAGGTACGGGAATGTTTCCGTATGCTCTACCACATAATCGTACGTTCTCTTTCCCATAATTATCGTATCAATTGTTTCGTACATTTCTGTATAACCGTTGTCTCCCTCACCTTCTGTTTCCATTAACCACTCTAAATCATCATCTTCTTTCGCGATAAATCCATCTAAGCTCGCTGCAATAAATAAAACAATTTCACGTGACATATCTTTTCCTCCTTACAGCTTCTATTGATAAAATCATCTTATAAGCACTATACTAACCATAAAACATGACAACTTATGTCATGTTAAAAAAGAAAAAGGTGATATCCTTGTCAAAAGCAAAACGTTTACTAGACATTCTTATATTTGCTTCTACGAAAAAAACATTTACAGCTCAAGAAATAGCTGATGAATTTAATATTTCCGTTCGTACGGTCCATAGATATATTTTAGATTTAAGTGATATGGGATTACCCATTTACGCTGAACAAGGTCGTAACGGAGGATATAAAGTATTAACGAATAAAGTCATTCCCCCTATTTTATTTACCGAAGAAGAAGCAGTATCCATCTTTTTTGCTTTTCAGTCTTTAAGCTACTACAGAGACTTGCCTTTTAACACAGAAATCAATTCCGTTACGCATAAACTGTATAGCTCCCTACAACATGATGCGAAAGCGAAAGTTGATAAAATACGATCTTATATCTCTTTTTGGAATCCGAAGAGAACAATTGATACACCTCTTTTAAACGAAGTATTAACCGCGGCTATTGAAAATAAAAATTTACACTTTCAATACGAATCTAAATCAGGGATAAAAATAAAATATGTTCATCCTATCGGTGTATATGCTCATGATGGGCTATGGTACTTACCATCCTATGACTTCAGCAGCAAAAAAATATTACTGTATCGCGTTGATCGTATTCTTTCTATATTATCAACAGAAGAAAATAAAGATACGTTCATGAATTTAGAAGAATGGTTTGCCTCTAGCTCTAACGTAGTGCATATTCCTACCCAGTTACATGTTTTATTAACGACTGAAGGCGTGCGCCAATGTAAAAGCGTTCCTTACCTTGAAGAATTCGTGGTAGTAAACGAAGACGGGACAGGTTATATACATTCAACAATTGATAAAGGTGAAATTAACTTTATTACCCCTTTATTTTATAGACTTGGAAAAGATGCACGAGTTTTAGAACCGAAAGAATTAATAGATGGTTTACGTATACGTGCGAAAGAAGTTTTAAATATGTATGAAGACGAAAAAAGCTGCTAAATATAAGCAGCTTTTTTCGTCCCGTTGTTCCGATTGTTTTATTATTGACGAATGTCAAAACACCAACGATTTTTCGAATTCATATTCTCAGTTCCACTAAAACCACTGTAACGGAAAGCATTAAGGAAAATTGAATCTAGTTTATCCTCATCCACAAAATAACCCAAGTTAACTTTCATCGTTTGGCCAGATCGGATACTGCCAATATTATAAAAGCTTTTTCCATCTCCATGAGGTTCTAGATAATCGACTTCGCCCGTCATAATATTTTTTTCCGCAATTCCATCTCTTTCAGCGTAATGCCATACATTACCTTTACCTTTAAGCACTTGTATGGATGGAGTCATATAGATTTCTTCTGTCGCCTGTTTACCTATATTTTTCACTGTTGTTGTCAGGTAGACAAATTTAGGATGAACTAATTTCGACTCTACTAATTTATCAATTGAATCTTTACCATTTCCAACTTTATATTCATCCCGTCTGTATGGTATCAATTGTCCCGCTTGATCCAAAGCCTGATTCTCACTTAATATTCCTAAGACAAGTTCATTAAAGTTCTCTTGTTTAAAATCTTTAATCGAATCAAAAACTTCAACTTTTTCTATCACATATTCAATTTGGCTGTCATCCATAGTTATCGTTACTGGAACCTTTTGCCCTATATGAAATAGTCGTTTGCTATCTTTTTTCAAAGGAATCACCTTAGTTTTTTTAGGTTCATCTGCTTGGCTAAAATACTTTTTATCATAATCTGCTATATGTGATGCCTTTTCTTTTGATGTGGGCTCAAGTGAAATGTTCCCTAACACATCCATCATTTGTTGTTCGTTTATATCTGATCCAATAAAACTTTCTAACATAATCCCTTCTTTCTCAAAAAAGAGAAAGACCTTCCTATCAAACATTACATTGTTGTTTCCAGTTTCTTTATGAACAATTACTGCTTTCCTGCCATTTATCTCTTTTTCTTCATAGCTTTTTGAATATAAAGTTTGAAAATCCGCATTTTCCCCCACTCTCCAAAGAGCGAATGAAAATCCACCCATTGCGTAGTTATCTTTAAATGAATATTTCATAGCAGAGTCATCGATTGCTTCCATATTTTCTGGTAATTTACCAACCTTCAACTTATACCACTTATCAATATTTTTCGATTCCTTATTCGTTACTGAAACATTTACTTCGTAATTTTGTTTTTGAACAATCATATTATAGACTTTTACTGCACCAAAAACGGTTGTCGGCATACCAATCAATAAGCAAGCAGCAGCGATTAACATACGATGTTTTTTACGCTTTTTCTGCGGTTGTCCATCTTTCAGCTTCATTTCCTCCATAAACAATTTCTTTTTGCGCGTATATGTATGTGAAAATTCATGTTGTTCATCCAGTTTATCAAAATCATCTAAAGCAATTTTTTCAGCAAGGTCATACATTTCTTTGGAGTTCTTTGAATTCGTCATTTTGTATACCTCCTATAATACTTTGTACTCGTTTTCGAGCGCGCTCAAATTGCTTGCGGACATTAGCCTCGGTTATCCCCATTACACTTGAAATTTCTTGATACGTTAAGTTATAGAAGACTTTGTACTTAAACACTTGTCTGTTAGATTCATTTAGCTCTTTTAGCAATGTATCAATCTGAACCTCAGACATTATACGTTTTTCCCACTCTTCAATATTTTCATCTACTACCTCTGTTGATTCTCGTTGATATTCTTCTAAAAATGTTTCATGTCGTTTATTTTTCCGGTAGCTATCAATCGCTTTGTTTTTCGCAATCCTCAAAATATACCGTTTAAGCTCTTGAGTGTTCAAACTATGGAGCTTTTCCAAATTCTTATAAAGTGTAATAAACGTCTCTTGAACCGCATCTTCAGCTTGCTGAATATTATTTAAAATAGAATAAGCTACATAATAAATTTTTTGCTCATACAACTCGTATAGCTCTTCCATCTTTTCGTAATCTTTGTTTGTAACTTTCATATAATTCCTCCTCTCATTCTATATAACGAATGAGCGATATACTTTGTGACACTGCAGAATTCTTTAATAGATAAAATTGAATAACAGAATAAAGAAAAGCCCAATTTCTCTATTTTAACTGAGAAATTGGGCTTTTTAATATTAGAATTTTCCTGACTGTCCCCTTAAGAAAACCCCTCTTACGCCTTTTCGCTATGTATTATTTTCTCTATTGCTTCTTTTAATAAATTCTTTGTCTCTTCAAAGTTATGATTCTGCTGTTCTCCTGGCTGCACCGTATAAAACTCAGCAAACGAACGCTCTTTATATCTCGGCACAACATGCATGTGATAATGAGTTAACTCGTTAAAGATTCCACCATTTTGACAAATTGTAATTCCATCTGGTTTATACAGTAATTTAATAGCCTTTGAAATAAGCTTAGAAGCATCCATAATCGCTTTTGCTACACAATCATCTAATTCGTCCACTTCTACAACATGCTGCTTTGGAACGATTAAAGTATGCCCTGTATAGAAAGGCGCATGATCTAAAAAACAAGTTACATAATCATCTTCATACACTTTATATATAATTTCTTCTTCATTTGCTAATTTACAACCTAAACATTCCATCACACTTTCCCCTCTCTCTAAAACATAAAAACGTGAGAGCTATATTCTCACGCTTTTATATTTCACTTTATTAGTTCAATTGTTTCCGTAACTTTTATACTATCTTTTACCGATTGAACAATCGTGCAATTTTTCACTGCAAGTTGTAGCGCCTTGTCCAATTGCTCTTCTGTAATGTTTCGCGCTTTAATTTTATAGTGCAAATGAACACTTTCAACTGGTTTTGATAAAGCTTCACTTCTACCAATTTCAGTTTCAATTGTAAACGTATCGTATGTAATACGTTTCTTTTCTAAAATTGTTTGAAAGACAATTGCACTACATCCTGCGATAGAAGAAACGAGTAATTGTAACGGTGAATACCCATTTTCTTTTCCAATCGCTAATGGACCATACGATAAATCTGCCTCTATATCATCATGCTTAATTTTTATTTTCATACTTCGCTTCCATCTCCACTTTCATCGGCTTCTTCCGTTTCTTACTCATATAATAATATATATAGCAGAAAATGATAAATGGAATACCACAATATAACGCCATTCGTTGTTCTGGAATAAACGCTAAACTAATAACAACGATGCTATTTGTAATTAAAGCTAAAATTGGAACAAGCGGGTATAGTGGTGTTCTATACTTTAAGTCCTCTAATTTTCCTCCGCCTTTTAAATACTGACTTCTAAAGCGAAGTTGTGATAAAGCAATAATGATCCAACTTGAAACAGCCGATAAACCAGCTATAGATAATAAATACATATATACTGTATCTTCTGCAAGGAAACTTGTTAATAAAGATAACGCCGCTACAGCAATCGTTACGACTAACGCTGTAATCGGAATACCACGTTTATTTACTTTCTTGAAAGAAGTTGGTGCCATTCCTTCATTTGCAAGTGACCATAGTATACGCGTTGCTGCATATAACCCTGAGTTCGCTACAGATAGAAGAGCTGTAATAATAACGAAGTTCATAATATCAGCTGCATATGGAATACCGATTTTATCAAATACAACTACGAATGGGCTTTCAATTATCCCTGCTTCTTTCCAAGAAATTAACCCTACTAAAATTGTCATTGTTAAAATGAAGAATAACATAATGCGCCATACTGTATTACGAATCGCACGTGGAATTGTTTTTTCAGGATTCTGACTCTCTCCTGCTGCAATCCCGATTAACTCTGTTCCTTGGAAGGAAAAGTTAACTGTAATCATCGTAAGAAGCACTGCAGCTAGTCCATTTGGGAATAGCCCACCATCACTTACAAAGTTAGAGAAAAGAGGCGCTGCTTCTTTTCCATCGTATGGTAAGAATCCTAGTAATGCGCTACCACCAAGTAAAATGAATGCAATAATTGTAACTACTTTAATACTAGAGAACCAAAACTCTAATTCAGCATAACTCTTCGCTGATATTGCATTTGAAGCATATAAAATAACTCCGAATACGAGACACCATACCCAAACATCAACATTCGGAAACCATCTTTTCATCATTAAACCGATCGATGTTAATTCTAATCCTACTGTTACTGCCCATCCAATCCAGTATAGCCAACCGATCATAAATCCAGTTCCTGGTCCAATAAACTTCGTCGCATACTTTTGGAAAGATCCTGAAACTGGCATTGCTACCGTTAGCTCTCCAAGACAAAGCATTGTTAAATACATAATAAATCCGCCCACTAAATATGAAAGGATGGCTCCCCCTGGTCCAGCCTGATTAATGGTGTAACCTGAACCTAGAAAAAAACCAGTTCCGATTACACCACCTAGTGCGATCATAAATAAATGTCTACTCTTCATCGTACGATGTAATTGCTCATTCGTTGTTTGCTGCATCTTAATCCTCCCCCTACAAGTACCCCTATCTCTTTTTAAAATTTTCTGATAATAAAAATATACACGAAAGCGATTACAATTTCTATATAAAATTAAAACTTTTCTGATAAAACAATATAAAAAATCGAATTATCGCGAGATTCAGATTATAATTAAAGGAAAATAAGGATAAACAAGGAAAAACCTTTACATATATTGTAAAGGTTAACGGATTTCTAATCTTCTCGATAAAATTGACAAACTATAATTTATGATAAAGTACATACAAGCTACTACTATAAACGTTGGAATCATATAATTCACATTCTGTCCGCTAATAATTTGAGCATTATGCATAAGCTCTGGCAGTGATATAACAACTGCTAATGATGTATCTTTCAGCAATGAAATAAACTGACTAACAAGCGGCGGGACCATTCTTCTTAATGCTTGTGGTAAAATAATGTGCCAAAGCGCTTGAACATACGTTAATCCTGAAGATCTTGCAGCCTCAATCTGTCCTTTTTCAATCGATAATAAACCACTTCGAACAATTTCAGATATCATTGCTGCTTCAAATATTGTTAAAGCAACAATTACAGCTGTTATAATTTCTAATTTCAAGCCTGCTTCTGGAAGTGCAAAATATGTGAAAAATATAATTAATAGTAGTGGTAAGTTTCGAATTACTTCAACGACAATTCCTAATATTTGTGAGACGACAGGTATTTTCATGTAGCGCAATATCCCTATTACACTACCAATAATAAAGCTAAGTACAATTGCTACGAGCGCTACCTCTAGCGTTATAAGTAATCCTTTTAATAAAAACAGAATATGATCTCCTGTAATTGCTCCCTTAAAATCCATTTACACCGCCTCCTTTGCTAAGCGTTTTTCTAAATAACGCACTAGCATACTGAGCGGAATTGTTAATATTAAATAAAACATCCCGACAAATATATAGACGTCGAACGTAACCAATGTCTTCGTTGAAATTAAGTCTCCTTGATACATTAAATCCGTACCAGCGATAATTCCGAGTATGGAAGAGTTTTTTACTAAATTGAGAAATTGATTTCCTAGAGGAGGGATTACGATTTTCATCGCTTGAGGTAAAACGACATGGTACATTGCTTGCGTATACGTCAATCCTGAGGAACGTGCTGCTTCCATCTGACCTTTCGCGACTGATAAAATACCAGCGCGAATAACTTCCGCAATAAACGCTGCCGTATATACGGTAAGCGTAACTGTTCCTGCTACAAACCCATTTAAAGTAATTCCTATTACAGGTAAAGCGAAATAAAATATAAATGCAATTAATACGAGTGGAATATTTCTTACAAACTCCACAAAAGCTGATCCTATCCAATTTAAAATACGAATCGGTGCAATACGCATTACAGCCAAAATTACTCCCAAGATAAAGCTTCCAATTAATGCAATTACACTAGACATCACTGTATATTTAAATCCTTCTACATACATATCAATATTATTCGTTAATATAGAAAAATCAGGCACATATTCTCCCCTCTTTCTTTACAAGAAGAGGATGAGTACTCTCATCCTCTCACTTTTACTATCTACTTCTCTGGTTTTTGTCCAATCCATTTCTCATACAATTTATCGTATTCCCCATTCGCTTTCATATCTTTTAGTAAGCTATTAATCTCTTTCGTCAAATCATCTGCACCTTTTTGCACTGCAATTCCGTACGGTTCATCCGTAAAAATTTTCCCTACAACTTCATAATTTGAATCTTGTTTTGCCATGCCGTAAAGAATTGCATTATCTGTCGTTAAAACATCGCCTTTCCCCGCTTTTAACGCCGTAAATGCCTCACTGTAATTTTCAAATTCTAATACAGTCGCTTCTGGTGACTTTTGACGAATATTATTTGTAGACGTTGAACCTTTTACAGCTAACACTTTCACACCCTTTTTCACATCATCAATACTTTTAATATCGCTCCCTTTTTTCACAAGTAACGATTGCCCCGCTTTAAAATATACATCTGAAAAATCCACTTCTTTTTTACGTTCTTCTGTAATTGTCATTGTTGCGATAATTGCATCAATATCACCGTTTTTCAATAGTGGAATACGCGTTTTAGATGTTACTTCTTTTAATTCTAGTTTCTTTTCATCTCCGAGAATTTTTTTCGCAAACGCCTTTGCAACATCAACATCGAATCCTTCTACTTGCCCTGTTGAAGGGTTTTTCAATCCGAATAAGTTCGTATCATTCTTCACTCCAACTACTAATTTCCCGCGCTTCTTAATTTGCTCCACAGCCCCGCCTTGCTTCGTATTCGTTTCTTTCGCCTCATCTTTTTTACTTCCGCACCCGGCAACGACAATTACGAATAAACATGAAAATACGATTAACGTAAACAACTTTTTCATTTTAAGCATGAAATTCCTCCTTTAATGGTTTAACACTCGGCTTAAAAATAGACGCGCTCTTTCTTGTTCAGGATTTGCAAAAAATTGTGATGGTGTTGTATCTTCGATAATCTGACCGTCATCCATAAATAAAATTCTATCTGCTACCTCACGTGCAAATCCCATCTCATGTGTGACGACGACCATCGTCATCCCTTCTTTAGCTAGCGTTTTCATAACATCAAGTACTTCCCCGATCATCTCTGGATCAAGAGCAGACGTAGGCTCATCGAATAGCATAATTTCCGGCTGCATTGCCAGTCCCCTAGCAATAGCTACCCTTTGCTGTTGACCTCCGGATAATTGATGAGGATATACACCTGCCTTCTCCGGGATTCCTACTTTCTCTAAATAAACCATCGCTGTTTTTTCTGCTTCTTCTTTTGAAGTTTTATTTACTTTAATTGGTGCTAGTGTAATATTTTGCAGAACTGTTTTATGTGGGTATAAGTAAAAATGCTGGAAGACCATACCAATATTTCGGCGTAATTCATTCATATCTGTTTTTTTATTGTGTACGTCTGTATTTTGTACGATTAATTCTCCATCGGTAATCGCCTCTAACTGATTTATACACCGAAGCAATGTACTTTTTCCTGATCCTGAAGGACCAACAACTACTACCACTTCACCTTTTTTCACTTGCATATTAATATTTTTCAAAACTTGGAAGTTACCATAATATTTATTTACATTACGAAACTCTATCACCATACTCCCCCCTCCCCTAAACAAAGCATGTACATTCTTTTTATATTCAAAAATAGGCAAAAAAATAACTTTCATCTTCATTTTGTCCATAAAAAAGAGCAAAGGGATTTCCCTTTGCTCCTTCATTTCTATTCTCTTAAGATACTTCTTCTTTCTTGTCTTTCCCGTATTCATGCTCCCAGAAATCAGCATTTTTAATTCCTAATTTCTGCGGATCGAACACTGGATCTTTTCCTTCTTTTTTCTGCTTTTCATAATCCTTTAATGCGATCAATGCCGGTTTTTGTAATAATAGAATCGCAATAATGTTAACCCATGCCATAATTCCTACACCAATATCTCCTAAAGCCCATGCTGTTTCTGCTGTTTTTACACAACCGTAGAATACAACTCCTAAGAATACAAACTTTAGTACGATAGACATCCAAGGACGGTCTTTATCACGATTTAAGTAGGCTATATTCGTTTCTGCAATGTAGTAATAAGCCATAATTGTTGTAAATGCGAAGAATAGTAAAGAGATTGCTACGAAACCGTTTCCAAATCCAGGGAAAACAGATTCTACTGCTGCCTGTGTATAACCAGGACCTGGCTGTGCACCATTTAATTTATTGACGATAAAGTTTTTTCCGCTTGCATCAAATACGTTATACATGCCTGTAATAATCATCATAAATGCTGTTGCTGAACAAACAAATAATGTATCAATGTAAACGGAAAATGCTTGTACTAACCCTTGTTTAGCTGGATGCGATACTTCAGCAGCTGCTGCTGCATGGGCCCCAGTTCCTTGCCCTGCTTCGTTTGAATAAATACCACGTTTTACACCCCAAGAAATTGCTAAACCGATAATCCCGCCAAAAGCTGCTTCTAATGCAAATGCACTTTTTAAAATTAACATGAAAGCGTCTGGTAATTTTTCAATATTCATACCTACAATTACACAAGCTACTAAAATATAGCCAAGCGCCATAAACGGTACTACAACTTGCGCTACGTTAACAATTCTCTTAACTCCACCAAAAATAATAAGTGCTAATGCCGCTACTAATACCGCCCCTGATACAGAAGTATTAATACCAAAAGCTGTTTCTAGACTTACAGCAATACTATTCGCTTGAACACCTGGAAGCAGCATTCCTGTTGCAAGAATTGTCGCTGCGACGAACACTAATGCGTACCATTTAACACCTAGTCCTTTTTCAATGTAATAAGCCGGACCACCGCGGAATTGCCCTTGATGCTTCGTCTTATATATTTGTGCAAGCGTCGATTCTACATATGCAGAACCAGCTCCTAGAAAGGCTACCGCCCACATCCAAAATACAGCGCCTGGACCACCAAAGGCAACAGCCGTTGCAACACCGGCAATATTTCCGGTTCCAACGCGCCCTGATAACGAAAGTGCTAACGCTTGGAACGAAGAAACACCCGCATCAGACTTTTCTCCCTTAAATGTAAGCTTCACCATTTCTCCTACATGTCTTACTTGTAAAAACCTCGTTCGAATGGAAAAATATAAGCCTACTCCTAAACATAAATAGACAAGTGCGGGACTCCAAACAATATTATTTATCCAACTTACGATAGCTTCCAACTTTCCCCCTCCTTCTTTATAAAGAATATTCAGAATATATATAAAATTATAAGTGTATACCGAATCTATAACAATATTATTTTAATAAAACAAACATATTTTTGTATAAAAAAACAAAGTATACATTTATTTTGTATACTTTGTTTCGATATGAATGTATTATATATTCACAATTGCTTCCTTCTTTATAATTCTTTCATAGAGTTGTTCCGCTAATTCTATGAAATGATTTGGCATATCTTTCCCTTTAAACTTCTTTTGAAGCGTACCGTATAAACCAATATCACGTAGACGCAAAAATAACGGTAACGATTCATACCAACTATCCGCCAGTCTGTGCTCATATTCATAACCTTTTCGTAACACTTGTAACTGTTTGCAAGCAAATTCTTTCCTCTCTTCTGTAGTCCACGGTGTAAATAGAACAGAGTAATAGAGAACCATTGCTAAATCATGTATAAAGTAATTATAAGCTGCGTCATCAAAATCAAAGATTGTTAGCCCTTTTCCATCATAATGAAAATTACCTGGATGAATATCGCCATGCATAAGGCCAAACGTTTCTCTTTCGATTGGAAGAGCCTTTATTTCATCCATTAATACAGTGGCAATCCCTTTCACCTTCTCATCTTCTAATCCATTAACAATGCCACTTTCATCCTCTTCCCACGTATCACGGTAGTCTGTTTTAGGATAATCCATTGTAAGGCGGTGCAGTTGTCCAATCGCTTTTCCCCACGCTTCAAAGTAAGCATCTCCCCAATAAGGCGATTCTTCTCCTTTTACTTGCTCACCTTGTGCATATGTAAATAAAGACGCGAAAAAGAAAGTGCCATCTTCCGCTCCAATTTCTTCTACAAGGTTTTGAGATATTGAATTACGAGGTCCCGCCACTTTTGCCCCATGCTCTGCAACATACCGTAAAAAATCTAGTTCGGCCTCTACCTCTTTTTTAGACCGATGAGAAGAATGGGTTAAGCGTAATACGTAATCTTCATTATTTTTATCCTTCGCCTTAAAAATATAATTTTCAAAATCACCAAGTGGCTTTTCTTCCACCGTTACATGATATGCCTTTGCTGCTCTTGCTAAAATCTCTTGTGTAAAAACACGTTCTACAGCTATTTCCATATGTATCCCTCCTATATCTCTTCTTAATTCGACATAAATGTGAGAAGTACTGCTATGAAGTTAAATAGTGCGTGGGCAATCATAGCCGATAAAATAGAATTTGTTTTCTCATATAACCACGCAAATGCTACTCCGCTTAAAAAATTCACCGGTAATGTGTTATATGTTGGAA
Organism: Bacillus sp. SRB_331; assembly: GCF_003264175.1. Taxonomy (NCBI): domain Bacteria; kingdom Bacillati; phylum Bacillota; class Bacilli; order Caryophanales; family Bacillaceae; genus Bacillus; species Bacillus sp. SRB_331. Next base: position 83,199 of record NZ_NADV01000026.1, read on the forward strand.
TATGAACAACTGTAAATATTATGGAACTTATAAGTATGCCGCCCCATATGCCATATCTCTCACGAAAAAACGTATAAAAAGCACCTCGATATAAAATCTCTTCGTAGATTGGAGATATAACCGCCGCTCCAATTACCGCGATACAAAATGCGTAGATTGATTTATTATTTTGGACCGTCTCCGTTTTACTATTTTCGAAAGAAATCCCCAGTTTCTCCATTATCATTAATACTCCAACACTCACTACAATCAAAGAAATAACCGCTACAAATGTCCACAATAAATCTTTCCATGAAAGCTTCCGAATTCCAATATCTTTCCACGACAGTTTATATCTTTTTATGCAAAAAAGATAAACTAAAAATGTAAATATCAATGCCATTATAAGTCCCATTAACACTCCAGCATATAATGAGTTCCCTATTATTTTTAAAGCATAATCATAAAAAAGAGATTCAACTGTTACTGGAACAATAATGAATACAAATCCAAATAAATATAAGATTTCTTCCCATCCCCACATATACCTCAAAGTCATCTATACCATCCCCTATATCCTATTTTCTTCAGTATAAAAGATGACGTAACGTAACTTTCAAGCTACTTTTTTCAAATAATTCAAGCGTAATTTTCTCGCAAAATAAAAAAAGGTTGATTCACTCAATCAACCTTTACACTATTAAAAATTCTATTCCTCAATTCCTCATCAATTCATTCTCATATATAACATTTATCTTTATTTCTCTTCACCTTTTGTCTGCATTGAATTGAAGGTCCAATTTAATTTTAATGAATCTCCTTGAAATACATTTTGTTCTTCATCGTTATCTACAAATGTGAACATTACGTAGAAAGTATCATCATCACCAGGAGCAAGTCCATTTCCTTCTCGGTCTACAACACCTTTTTGCACAAGATCAGGAATACTTCCATTTTGCGTAGCTACCTTTAATTCTGACAATGTAGTAGACCATATTGGAACCTCATTTTTATCCAAATTCCATAAGAAATCAACACGGATATGATCACCAAAATCAGCATTTCCATTATCTCCTTTAGCATCGATTACACTATAATCTGTAAGAAGTTTCACGTCTCCTATCGCTAAGGTTCCTTTGTTAACTAATTGAAAACCGCGCTCCATTTCATCACCTGGTTTAATATTGTCGACATTAATAACAACTTCAGGATTAACACTCAAATCTAAAGTACCCGCTGCGAACGTGTTTTGTGACACTTCTTTATCACTAAAATACGCATATGTGCCTCCACCAATTAAAGATAGACCAAGAGCTGCAGTTACAACACTCATACCAAGTTTTTTCTTAATACTCATTTCACAAGTCCCCCTATTTTTAAAGTTTAAACTACAAACCTTATTTCCATCCCACAAACAATAATAATTAAGCAACTACCTTGTCCCACAACGAAAGCGAACTAACTTTAAACTAGTTACTTCATGTACCCAAACGACTATTACTTTTAAAATAACCGGTAATGTTACCGTAAATCATTACCGGTTATTTGTTAGCCAATCTCATTTAATTTTATATTCATTGTCTTATTGCTTTATTTACTCTAGAAGTTTGTCCACTTATTTTTTTGGTTCTAAACCAATAGAGCGTAAGATTTTATCTAACGTCACTGGCCCTACATTTTCTTTCGGCTTCTGATTTTCTTTAGCATCTCGACCCTTTTTCAAGAAATTCTTCTCGATAAAACGAATATCTATTTCATTTACAACACCATCTTGATTGACATCTCCATCTTTTGCAGCCACTTTTCCTTTTTCATATGAAAGAGCTGCTATTCTAGCATCTTGAATATCCACCATTTTATCGCCGTTTACATCACCTGCAAGGTTGTCATCCATATCGGCTCTAAAGTTTTGTCCCACTAATTCTCCATCTTGCATTTTCCCTATTTTTGTAGTTAATTTACTATTTAAATGACCCGGCATTTCTACGAAAATATCATATTCTTTATCGCTTACAGGAACACTATGAATTTCAAATTGCCCATTATCATTAACCGTTCCTGTATATTTCTTTCCATCCTTGCCAACTGCGTACACTTTTGCTCCTAGTTTTGTGTAATCATTCTTACCTAAATACCCCTCTTCATTCAAGAAAGCTTCTGGACCAATATATCCTGTAACTGTTGAATGTTTCGAAACAATAGCAAAAGATTTATCTTTAAACACAGGAATCTCAGTACCTTCTGATGCACCAGCTTTTGTATAAGAGAACTTATTTGCTCCAAATGCAGTTAAATCATTAAAATATTCATCGCTCGTCATTTCGAATGTAACATCTAAAAATGGTGTATCTCCATCTAATCCTTTAAATTCTTTTCCTTCCAATGATGCGCCAACTTTCACCTTGTTTTCCCAAGTTCCTTCTGTATTTATAGCCGGATCTTCTAATGTCAAGTTTAATCCATGTTGTTTTGCATATTCCGTAAGCGCTGAATTTGGTTTCACATCTGTAAATTTAAATAGCTGCTTATCATAAGGGATTTCAAATGTACCTGCCGTAAGTTGTTTTACATTATTGAGATTTAAAGTTAACGTAATTTTTTCTCCTAATTTTATTTTATCTTTGTCATAACTTGGAACAGCGTATTCTGTCCCTTCTTTTACAAAGACATAATCTTTATATCCAGTTGCCATATTCCCTGCAGTTGCGAGGTCATATCCAAATAATTTTAAATTTAACGGTTCATTTATTTCTTCTGGAAGTACTCCAAATTTAAAGTCACCATTGGCCTGAATTGTATTCAGCCAACCTGATGGAAAGGCCGAGTTCTGATAATATACAATTTGATTAGCTTTTTGGTCATACTGCAGGCCTTTTGCCTTTAATGCATCCACTGTAGAATCATAGACATTACCATGCACCCATAATGCCCGCTGGCCATCTTCTTCTTTGAACATAGAATCATTTACTTCATGAATACCAGGTTGTACATCCTTAAATTTCATTTCAGGTATTACATTATCAATGATAATGCTGTCGCCTTTTGTATAAGCTTTTCCTTCTTTATCATATCCAACGAAGTTCAATTCGTAATCTCCATCAGGCAACATAACAGGTTTATCCCCAATTGGATGAGCTGGATCTCCTGTGAATGGAAGTACATACCCTCCCATACCAGAAAACATCATATATTCGACATTCGGTGTTAGACTACTTGCATTAAGTGTACCAATGACTCCTAATGCCTTCCCTGTCTTTCGATCCTTCACAACTGCATCAATGGTTTCAAGAGGACTATTTAATTTAAATACCAACGGCGAACTTGGTCTTTCCATAAATGGATGGAATTTAGATGCATCTGTTGCCATTGCGTCTCTCAGCAAATCTACAGATTCAATCCCTTTTTCTGTGAACTTCACTGCAAACGGCACTTGATATACTTCTTTTTCATTGTTTTTATTTGAAATATGAATATATCCCTCATATCTACCGAATTCAGCGTTTTCTGGAATGATAATTTCAGGGCTAATTTCCCCTGATGTACCAGGAGCCACTTTAATAGAATCTTGTACGTTTAGCTTCACACCATTCTTCGCTGCATCTTGCACACCTACACTTGTAGATGAAAACTCTACTTCTAAATTAAACTCTTTCCCATCTGTTTTACTGCTGTTCTTAATTAAGACTTTTCGACTATCTTTAATAGGCCCATTTTCAAGTTGATTTTTATACCCAAATGCAATAGAACCTGTTTTTTCTTCAATTTCTACTTCTTCATCATCTACAACGTTTGATGTTTTATCGATAACCTCGATAGATGTATCTGCATGAACTGCACGATATGCATCAATTCGTCCTGAGCCCACCTCAAATACAGAACGCTCTTCTTTTAAGTCAACTGCGGTATTCATAAGTGCTTCTTTTACTTCAAATGGACTATAGTTTGGATGTTCTTGCAAAATGAGTGCAGCTACCCCCGCAGTATGAGGAGTTGCCATAGATGTACCTGACATACGTCCATACGCTACCGGATAATTTTCTCCATCCTTTGAATCATTAATATATTCAGGAACAGTTGAGAAAATAGACACACCTGGTGCTACAATATCTGGCTTAATATCATCTGTTTTAGTTGCAGGACCACGGGAGCTGAAATCAGCTAAGTGATCTCCCTCTGTTTTTATATTACTAAGTTCTCCAAACGCTAAAGACACATCTCCTTGTGCAGCTTTTGCTTGTAATTTCTCACCATCTACTTTTGTTAAGCGGAACGATGGAATAGATGACGTACTTTCCCCGAGATAACTTGTAATTTCACCATCTACATTGTTGTATACAATTACCGCCTTTGCGCCTGCTTCCTTAGCATTTTTAATTTTTTCATCAAATGTAATCTCACCGCGTTGGATAAGAGCTAACTTCCCTTTAACATCTTTCCCTGTAAAATCATCTGATTTCCCAAGCCCTGCATATACAACCGATAAGGATTGACCTTTCAAATCTTCAATCTTATCAGTAAAGCTTTTTCCAAGTAGCATCATCTTATCCACATGTAAATCACCTGCATTGGCGGAAAACGTTGGGATAGTCATCGCAGCATCACTTGCTCCAACTGTAATCGGAAGTGCCGCTGCACTAGGTGATCCAAGGGTACCTTCTCCCGGACCACTATTACCTGCTGCTACTACTGTAACAACACCAGCTAACATCGCATTGTTCACTGCGACAGAAGTAGGATATAAAGGATCATTGATAGACGCACCTAGTGATAAATTGATAACATCCATATCGTCTTTCACTGCTTTATCAATCGCAGCAAGAATACCGCTTGTTTGTCCACTTCCATATGGACCTAATACACGATATGAATATAAGTCTACATCTGGGGCAACGCCCTTAACTGCATAATCCACATTATTCTTTTTGTCTGCAGCAATTGTTCCAGCTACATGAGTACCATGGGATGTATAATATGCACTTCCATCATAAATCTCAGGATATCCTCCAGAGTTTTGCCAATCCTTATACGTTGTCTCCATTGGATCAGCATCATTATTAACAAAGTCCCATCCTTTTATTGAGTTCGGATCTATTTTGCTTGGATCTTCACCTTGCTTTGCACGATATCCTTTATATGCATCTTTCAAATCCGGGTGGTTGTAATCAATACCTGTGTCCAGTACACCTACCTTAATTCCTTTACCTGTTATTTTTTCATCATGCAGCTTGTCCACACCAATTTGTGGTACACTATCAGCCATTTTTGGTTCGACAGCCGTTTTAGCTGTTTCTTTCGGTAAATCAATTTTGACCTCACTATCTTCCCATATGCGCTTAACAATACCAGTGCGAACTAAGTCTTCAATCATATTCGCAGGTAACGAAATTGCTACACCATTAAAAACATTCTTATATTCTCTTGTTATTTTGGCAGATTTAAAATTCGTCCCTTTATCTTTATTCTTTTGAAGCTGTTCAAACTCTGATTTAAATTCTTTATGAGATGCTTCTACCTTTTGTTCCGCAGTTGAAAGAGCTATTTTTTTCCCTTTAGCTGCTTGTTTTAACATCTCGATTTTGCTAGGTGCTTGCTTAAACTCTACAATCACATTCACATTATCAGGACTTGCTGTATTGATGCCTGGTGAAATAACAAAACCTTGTTTTGTATCTAACGTTTTTAAGGCATTACGTTGTTCCTTTGTAAGACCTTTCAATATAGCGTTTGCATCATCAATCCCAGTTAAAGTAGTTGTATTTACCTCTTCGGCCAATACGTTATATGGAACCCCTTGAGACAATAACATTCCAACTGTTAGCGTTCCAATAAGAATCTTTCCAAATTTCCCTCGTTTCATATTGCATCTCCCCATTACTAAAATTATTTTTCTAAACAAATTGATTCTTAAATTCCTATTTATCATTGAAAATTCTATTAATCTTAAACTTTTATTTTGTATCATTAAGAATTTCCAACACTACTACCATCCCCATATAGCTAATCAGTCCCTTTAATCTTTCTATAGAAGCCCCCCATAATTTATTTTCACTAAAAGATTTTCACAAAATGAATTATTAATAGGATTAAAATCTAATTCCATATTTATTATTACACGTTCTGATTTTTCTGAAAATTAATCAAAAGGAGTATCTTTTTTCTAATGATTCTATGCCCAAATAGTACAAAAGAACTACCTTGCCCTTTATTCTTTGTAATATAGAATAAAGAAACACGATAGTTCTTTTAAACATCTCTTATTTAATCCAACGGAACCAATTGATTTCGAACAGCATAAATCACCGCTTGCGATCGACTTTTTACATTTAGTTTTTTAAAAATTTTATTGATGTGAATTTTAACTGTTTTATCACTAATATATAGAGCTTCAGCAATTTCTTTATTACTAAGTCCTTTTACTAATTCAAAGAGAATTTCCTTTTCACGTTCCGTCAGTTCATTTTCATTTGATTCTAATTTCATTTTTTGCTGATGATATGTAATTAATTTTTTAGTCATACGCGGATGAATAACTGAATCGCCTTGATATAACATTCGAATTGCTGCCACTACCTGCTCCGATGATGAATCCTTCAATAAATAACCATCAGCACCAGCTTGGAGTGCATCCATTAAGTACTCATCATGCTCATACATTGTAAACACAAGTACTCGGCAATTTGGATAATTTTTTTTTACTAACTCTGTGGCTTCAATCCCATTTTTCCCTGGAAGATTAATATCCATCAAAATACAATCTGGTCTGCATTCTTCTACTTTTCCCAATACTCCGTCCCCAGAGCTAGCTTCTCCAACCACTTTCATATCAGATTCATCCTCTAGTATGTTCCGAATTGCGTCTCGTAAAAAAGCATGATCATCCACTACTAATATTTTAATCATTTTACGCACCCCTTGTTTGTGAATCTGGAATTAATAGTGTAATTTCTGTCCCTTTCCCTACAGAACTATCAATCTGTAAAGTAGCCCCTAATTGTTCAGCTTGTTCATTCATATGTAATATACCATAATGTGGCTCATTCTTCGTTTTAACCATAGACTCAAATAGTGAAAAGCCAACTCCATTATCCTTAACCCTTAAAAGCACGTGCTCACTTTGATAGCTAAGTAAAACATCAGTCTTTTCTGCCTGTGCATGTTTTACAATGTTTTGCAAACTCTCTTGTAATGTATCAAAAATAACTCTTTCTTTTGAAAAGCTAAGCGCACGTGCATGACCTCTTTCATGATATGTAATATCTAGTTCATATTCTTGTTTTAAAGATTTTATTTTACTTGCTATCGCCTGCTTAAGCCCTAATTGTTGTGTCGGATATGGTTTTAAAGCATAAATAGAATAACGAACTTCTCCTAGGCTTCCTCTTAAATCTTTTATACTTTTCTCTACTATTTGCTGCATATCTATTGGTTTATCACGGTATTTTTTTTGCGCGGATTCTAGTTGGTATATCACCCCGGCCAATGTTTGTGCAATACCATCGTGAATTTCGCGTGCGATTCTATTTCTTTCTTCTAAAATCATTCTTTTTTCCTGTTCAGAAATCAATATCCTTGTTTTAACTACGTTAGCTAATTGGTTTGAAAACGTAGCTAACGACTGTACATCTTCCGGAAAAAAACCCGCAGTTCTACTTTTCCCTGCAACAAACATTCCGACTAGTTCATCATTTACAATAAGAGGAAAATATACAAGCGAGCGTATGATGCTATCAAATATTTCATCTCCAGGAGCCGTACCATTTTTCCAATCATTAAACACAAGATTTTTAGAGATTCCCTCAAACGCCTCTGATATTTCTGAATGATCAGAAATATCAAGACGAACTTTCCCATCTTTTAATAGAAGATTCCAGTTCCCATCATCTTTTGTCCATATTACATATGCTTGTATGCCAAAAAAGCCTTTAAGTGCTTGTTTAATATGTTTCAAGTTTCCTCCGGTTAGTCCACGACTAATTTCTGTCGTAATAAGAAACAGCTCATATAATCGTTCCTTCTCCATCCTTATCCGTACAGAAAAAGAACTAATAACTGAAATTGCTACAAGTGGAAAAAAGAAAAACAGTACTGTAATCTCGTTTATTTCCACACTATATGTACTAATTAATACATGCATCAGGGCCGCATAAGAGAAACCAAAAGTTTCGCAAAGAAATACCGTTACAGTTTTTTTATACCACTGATAGATTGAATATGGCTGCGGAAGAATTATCATTAACAAATCGTAAAAGCGGTTGTTGAAGAAACCAAAAAACACGCAAAATAACAACAAAGATATTAAATTTTCATATAGAACTGACATATCTATCTTGTTAATTAATAAAGACATACATTTATTTGAAAACCATTCGGCCAAGATCAAACTAAGCGCATGCTGAGTACTATTAAATAACATTCTTTGTATCGGTGAACGACGATGCAGGTGAATAATTAGCGTTACGAGTACAATAGCAATAATAGTTATATGGATTCCAAACTGCCAACTCATAGCGTAAATTATCGGAAAGGTAAGCGAGCTAGTTCCTCTCCAAAATCGTACAGGAAAATACTCTGCAATCCCCATAAATATTAATAACAATATTAGTATTGTTGGATGAGAAGGGATTTTAATTTCAAGTAAAGATATAGTTATAGTAATCAAACCAAGAAAAGAAATAAAATAAAGATAAAAACTAGCAATCTTTTCTCTCATAAAGATAGAATTTACTTCTTTCAAAACAACCCCTTCTTTCTTTATTAAACTTCATTTTCTCTATTATCCAATAAAAAACCGGCACTGGCAAAATGGAAGAACCTCCACTAGCCAATCACCGGCTGTGTACTACACCTAAAAAGGCAAGACACAATACTTGTAGTATAAATCGCTTTTCTTAAATTTCCTATTCATCGAATGATGTAATTATGCATACAGCTAGGCTTACCCTCCTATAGTACAAAAGATATATATTAATATCGCCAATCTAACTATACGCTTTCTTTCGATTCCCCTAATTTTCATTTTCTTTAAGTATAGAAGATAACGTAACAGAACTTTCAAGCTACTTTTTCAAATAATCCAAGCATAAATTCCTTATAAAAAACAAAAATTAACAGAAGGAATTTTATTCTAAAAGAGGTGGAATTTATGACACAACACGAAGAACAGCAAGAAAGCAAGAACCAAAAGCATATGTTTCCATCACTTCCGGAAAATATTAATTACATTGAAAATAAGCTCTGTCATTCAGATGATATAAAAAAATTAGATGTCCCTTTCCAAAATGGAAAAGGAACAATCTTATATATCGAATCTTTAGCAGACCCAAATTTAATTCATCAATTAGCTCTTGAGCCTCTATTAACTCGATCAGAGTTGTCTTTAGATAAAGCTTTTTCTACTTTGAATATGAAAAAAGAAACGAATTTAGATTATGGTGTGCAACTTTTATTACAAGGAAAATCATTATATTTTCATGAACAAGTCGACAGTTTTTGTATTTTCGAAACAGCTCTATCTTTAAAGAGAGATATAACAGAACCTGATAATGAAGGGATTGTACGTGGGCCGCATACTGGTTTCGTAGAAGATTTAGCAACCAATTTAGCTTCTATTCGTAAACTCATAAAAAGTCCAAATGTCGTCGTTAAATATTTCACACTTGGTGAAGAAATGCACACGAAAGTGGCAATTGCTTATATGCAAAACATAGCGAATGACGATTTAGTTATAGAAGTAAAAAGAAGGTTAGAAATGATTAAGACAGATGCACTTATGCCTCCAGGATATATACAAGAATTTATAGAAGATACATCTTTCGCACCATTTCCGCAGCAATTAAATACAGAGCGTCCAGATAGAGTCGCAGCAAATTTAATGGAAGGACGAGTTGCTATTTTATCTGACGGAGATCCAACAGCGCTCATCGTACCTGTTACGTTATTCGCTTTCTATCAATCACCAGATGATTATAATAACCGCTGGATTGTCGGTTCTTTCGTCCGAATGATTCGTTTAGTAAGTTTTTTAATTGCCTTTCTCTTACCAGCTTTATATATTGCAACTGTCGCTTTTCATCCTGATGTGCTGCCGCTCGAACTTGTGTATACAATTAAAGCTTCATTAGAGAAAGTGCCACTTCCTCCTATTTTTGAAGCTCTCTTAATGGAGTTAATTTTCGAATTATTACGGGAAGCTGGTATTCGTCTGCCGAGCCGCGTTGGACAAACAATCGGTATTGTAGGTGGTTTAGTAATTGGTGATGCAATTGTAAAAGCCGGACTCGTTTCTTACACAATGATTATCGTTGTAGCTTTAACTGCAATCTCATCTTTTCTCGTTCCATCAAACGATATGAGTTCAGCAGTTCGAATTCTTCGTTTTCCATTAATGATTCTTGCTGCTATATTCGGGTACGTAGGAATATCATTTGGTCTAATTATAACTTTCGTTCATTTATGCCAGCTACATTCATTTCATACACCATATCTTTCTCCTATTGCACCGATGCGAATAAAAGATATGAAAGATTCTTTTGTAAGACTTCCAATTTGGTCGTTTTGGGAACGACCTCATGATCCAAAGCCGAAAAAAATGCAACGACAACATGTAACGAGAGAGGATGAGAACGGTGACAAACACGCAAAGTAAAATTTCACTTGTTCAATTTACCTTTTTCGTTATTCAATGCCAAATCGGGGTTGGTATACTTTCTCTACCAAACCGTCTTCACCCAATAGCGAAAGGTGGTGGGTGGATTTCTGCTCTCATCGCTGGGCTTGCGATTCAACTTATTATTTTACTTATGTGGCTTTTCTTAAAACGATTTCCTGATGCTGATATGTATGAAAGTGTTTGTATGCTATTTGGTAATAAGTTTGGAAAACTACTAGGTTTTGCTTATGTTTTTTATTTTACCCTTATCGGTATGACGGTTATGTTAAATGCTTGTAATGTCATTAAAGTATGGGTCTTACAAGCCACCCCTTGGTCTGCAATTCTCATACTATTTACAATAGCTTGTTGCTACGTAGCCTATAATACATTTAAAGTGATTGTACGATTTTATGTCATGGCCTCTATTCTCATTTTACCTATGGCGCTTTTAATTGCCCTAGGGCTTTCCCGAGCTGATTTTTCTTATATTTTCCCCATTACAGAAGCCGGATGGTGGAATATAATTCAAGCATCCAAGGAAACAATTACAGCCATGTATGGTTTTGAAATTATTCTTATCGCTTTTCCAAAAGTAAATGGCAGTTCTGTGGCAAAACTGAAGGCCATTTCTATCGCTAATGGATTTGTAACGCTTTTTTATACTTTTACTGTTTGGATTTGCTTTATCGTATTTAGTCCAAAACAAGTTGAACTTATTCCAGAGCCAGTTGCTTACTTATTACGCTCCTTGCATATCGGGATTATAGACCGAACTGATTTACTATTCATACCAATATGGATGATAACAGTTGTCGCTTCTATTGCTAGTTATTACTGTGCTGCCTCAATAGGAATTGGACATATATTCAACCTTGCTAATCATAAAAAGGCCGTTCCAATCGTTGGTATTATTGCTTTTAGTGTAGCCTTATTTATAGATACACCTGAAGAATTAAAAGTAATTTCAACTTTCACTGATAAGTTCACCTATATTTTCATAGTTGTTCTCCCTCTTTTATTTCTACTTTATTCAGTAATAAGAAATAAGAAAGGAGAACAGTATGTTCAAAAAAAGAGTTAAACTACTTTGTATATTATGTGCTAGTTCATTCCTTTCTGGCTGTTGGGATCAAGAACCATTAAGAGAAGCCAGATTAGCTTATAGCATTGGATCTGATATTACGGAAGAGAATAAACTCCAGCAAACAGTCGAGCTCGTAAAAAGTTCAAGCGGAGAGCAATCTTCATTCGAGAATGAAATACATTCAGCAACCGGGCATAACATAAGGGATACAAGCGATGCCCTAAAAAAAAATGTGACCGGTAATATTCGCTATTTCAAATATGGTGTTCAATTACTAGGAACCAAAATTCTAAAAAAAGGTATACTACCCTATTTAGATGTTAGCTTTCGGGATCCAACAAACCCAACTGCTTTAGTAAAACTTATTGCAGTAGATGGTGAAACATCCGAGATACTCGAAAAAAAGAAAGTAGGAAATTTACTAATTGGAGATTTTCTAAAGAAAAAAGTGAAAAGCTTAGAAGATATGAGTGTATTTCCAAAAGAAACTTTAGAAACAGCCGCTACAAAAATGTTAGATCCCGGTAAAGACTTTACCCTCCCTTCTATAAAAATAAAAGGAAAAGAAGTAATTACAAACGGGTTAGCTTTATTTAACAACGATAAATTAACTGGGCATTTACCTTTGCAACAATCTGTTCTATTCGTGTTATTAACCGGAAAAATGGGAACAAGTGCCCGTATAACCCAAAAACTTACTAGTGATGAGTCTGAGAAGACATCTGATTATTTAACAATGGCAATCAGCAATCGAAAGTTAAAACGAGACTTAAAAATAACAACTGACAAAAAAGGAAATGTTTACGCCCATCTAAAACTGAAACTGCAAGTAATCGCCCTTGAAGCTCCAAGAGATAATCTTTACAAGATGGATGCAAGAAAAAAACTAAATAAAGAACTGTCTAAACAGCTTACGAAAGAAGCTCAAAAGATAACGAAAAAGTTACAAAAAGCAAATTGTGATGCTTTAGGGATTGGCAGACATCTTATCGCTTATCATCCTGATTTATGGAAGAAAAAAAATTGGAATAAAGATTATGCAAAAGTGAAGTTCAAACCAGAAGTAGAAGTAAATATTTTATATAGCGGTGTCTTAAAATAAAAGGTTGTATGCCCCGCGGGCATACAACCTTTTTATTTTGTATATAGATATACAATTGATTCATAAGGTCTTAAGTTAAGATTTGTAATATCTCTGCTTGGATCTTTATAATTTGATACTACTACTTCTTGTTTCATTCCATCCAATTGAACATTCACTGGTGCAGAATACGTTATTTCTTCTCCGTAGAAGTTATTGATAACAAGTAATACTTCATTATTTACAGTACGTGTATACGCCCAAATGCTAGGATGATTTCCATCTAAAATAGCATATTTCCCTTCTGTAAGGACATCGTATTTTTTTCTAAGTTCAATTAGCTTTTTATAATGATAAAATACAGATTCTCTATCTTCTAATGCCTTCTCTACGTTTATTTCTTTAAAGTTTTCAGCCACAGAAATCCAAGGTGTACTTGTTGTAAAACCACTATTCACCTCTTCATTCCACTGCATCGGAGTACGGGAATTGTCACGAGATTTTTGTTTTAAAATCCCGATAATCTCTGTTTTTGATAATCCTTCTTCTAGCTTTATATCATATATATTTAACGATTCTACATCACGATATTGCTCGATGGACTCGAATTTAGGATTCGTCATACCGATTTCTTCACCTTGGTAAATGTAAGGCGTTCCTTGCAACATATGCATAGCTGTCGCTAACATTTTCGCAGATTCATTCCGGTACTTCTCATCATCACCAAACCGTGAAACGATACGGGGCTGGTCATGATTACACCAGAATAACGCATTCCATCCTCCGCCCTTTTGCATTTCAATTTGCCAATTAGACATAATCTCTTTTAATTTAATGAAATCAAAATCAGCTTTCATCCACTTATCACCATTCGGATAATCTACTTTTAAATGATGGAAACTAAACGTCATGCTTAGTTCATTGCGCTCAGGATTCGAATATTTAATACAATTATCAATTGTCGTAGATGACATTTCTCCAACTGTAATTACATCTTTCCCTTCAAAAACATTTTGGCTCATCTCTTGTAAATATTCATGGACGCGTGGACCATCTGTGTAATATTTACGCCCATCACTTGTAGCCGTGGTGCCTTCATCACTTAAAAATCTTTGATCTTTTGAAATTAAGTTAATAACATCAAGGCGGAATCCTTTTACACCTTTCTCCAACCAAAAGCGCATCATATCGTACACTTCTTCACGAAGCTTTTCATTTTCCCAGTTTAAATCAGCTTGCGTCTCATCAAATAGATGTAAAAAATATTGCCCTGTTTTCTCATCATATTTCCAAGCAGATCCTCCAAATTTAGACTGCCAATTATTCTTTTCATCACGCCAAATATAATAATTTCGATACGGACTATTCTTATCTTCTTTTGCTTCTTTAAACCACTTATGCTCCGTTGAACTATGATTTACAACGATATCAAGCATGATTTCAATGTCACGTACTTTCGCTTCTTTTAAAAGCTCTTCAAACTCTTCCATCGTCCCGTAAGATGGATCAATGCTGTAATAATCACTTACATCGTATCCATTGTCATTTTGTGGTGATCGGTATATCGGTGTTAACCAAATATAGTCCACTCCAAGTTCCTTTAAATAATCTAATTTCTCTGTAACTCCCTTTATATCACCGGTTTCTTTATTATAGTAACTATTAAAGCTCTTCGGATAAATTTGATAGACTACACTTTTATGCCAATCTTTCATGCTTAATTTCCTCCTACTTCTGTTTTACTCGTTTCGCAAATAACCATGTTAATGTAAATGGAATTACTACTGCGATTATCATCCCTACAATAAACATCGGAATCGATTTCGGAATGATAGAAATAAATGCTGGCAATCCGCCAATTCCAATTGCTGGTGCTAATACACCATTTAATGTAATAAATATCGCTGCTATAGCAGACCCAATAATCGCTGCATAGAACGGGAATTTATTTCTTAAATTCACACCGAACATCGCTGGCTCTGTAATACCGAAGTACGCTGAGATTGCTGATGTTGATGCCATACTTTTATCATTTTGATTTTTAGAAATCCAGAACATCGCTAGTGCCGCACTACCTTGTGCAATGTTAGAAAGAGCAATCATCGGCCAAATAAATGTACCGCCGTGCTGTGCAATTAGCTGTAAATCAATTGCAATAAACATATGATGCATTCCTGTAATTACGAGCGGTGCATATAATGCTCCAAATAATACTGCTCCAAGTACTGGTACCGTTTCATATACGCCAACTAATCCAGCCGTTAATAAATCACCAATATGACGTGTAACTGGACCGATAATTCCTAACGCTAACACACCCGTTACAACGATTGTTGTAATTGGTACAACTAATAATTGAATTGCGTTTGGCACATGTTTCTTTAAGAAGATTTCAACTTTACTTAATACGAATGCTGCTACTAAAATGGGTAAAATTTGGCCTTGATATCCTACCTTTTCAATTTGGAATAGCCCTAAAATATCGAAGTACTCAATCTTTTGTCCCTCTAAACCAGTCGCTGCTTTTCCATAATCCCACGCGTTTAATAAGGCCGGATGCACAAGCATTAATCCCATAACAATCCCTAGTATTGGACTACCACCAAAGCGCTTCGTTGCTGACCAACCAACAAGTGCCGGTAAGAATACGAATGCTGTATTGGCCATCATATTAATTAAATCCCAAAGCCCACCTAAGTTCGGATATACTTCTAATAAATTTTTCCCATCAAAAAATAAGTCCTTTGCCCCTAACAGGTTATTAATCCCCATTAGTAAACCTGCCGTAATAATTGCTGGCAAAATCGGCATAAATACATCTGAAAATACTTTTACAAACTTTTGAACTGGATTTAATTTTTTATCCCCTGAACCTTTTACGTCAGCTACTGTCGATTCTTCCATACCTGCAAGCGTTATCAATTCAGCGTATACTCGATCGACATCACCTGGACCAATTACAATTTGAAATACCCCAGCGTTATGAAACGCTCCCTTTACTAATGAAACAGACTGTAATTTATCATTATCTATTTTATTTTCATCTTTTAAAGCGATACGTAGCCTCGTTACACAGTGCGCAGCTTGTTCAATATTGTCTTTCCCACCAATATACTGCAACACTTCTTTTGCTGTTTTACGATAGTCTTTCCCCATATTCCCGTCCCTCTTTTCTTTTTTTGATACCGTTTACACTTACATATTAACTCGTATATATAAGTTAGTCAACACTCGTATATATAAGTTGGTGATTTTTTTATAAAGTGAAACTTTAATCAGTGGGGGTTTTGTTCATCCCCCACTGACTATTAGCCTTCACCAATCGGGCGTTTACAGGCAGTTGATCTCCCACCTAATTTCTTTGCTCCAGCTGAATTTTGAGGTGGGAGTTTTACTGCCCGTTAATGCGGGATAAATAAAGAGATGGAACGATTATTTCGCTCCATCTCTTTATTTTCTTCGCGCCACATCCGAAAAGTGAAAAATATCTAAACGGTGACGTGATTCCGTATATTCGAACTGACTCCCATCGTATAAATGAGTAAAGTTTTTTACAACGACAACATAGTCTGTTCCATTTAAATCCAAATACTTTCGGTCATCCTCTGTACATGGTTGCACTTCAATTACCCGCTGTGAATAGCTAATATGTAGCCCTAATTCTTTCTCAATGTATTTATAAATCGATGCAGTTGCAATTTCTCTCGTTAATCCTGGAATATATTCCGATACAAAATGGTTTATATCTAAAATTACTTTTTCTCCATCAATATTTCGTACACGTTTAATATGATTTATTTCCGTTTTTTCTTTCACGTTTAATAACTTTGCTACATCTTGTGTCGCTTTCATTTTCTCTATTTCCACGACTTCTGTAATACAATGACGTCCTAAACGTTCATTTTCTTCTTGAAAACTTACAATACCACCAAAGTTAAATTCAATGTTTTTGCGCTTTAATACAAAAACACCTTTTCCGTGTATTTTTTGAACATATCCACGCTCTTGCAATAAATCTACAGCTTTTCTTACAGTACCCCTACTTGCCTCATACAGCTTCATTAATTCCGTTTCTGATGGGATTTTACATCCTTCTTTTAATTGTTTATTATCAATAGACTTGCTGATTTCTGTATAAATTTGTTCATACTTACTCATCATCTACAATAGCCCCTTGTCACCTTCTAGTTCTATATATATTATACCACGCTATACTCTTCTGCCAATCTCTCACTTATTTTCCAGTACAAGAAAACTATAGGTAAATATTTAGTCTCTAAAACGTATTTTTATAAATTTTTCTTTTCATTCAAAAAAACATGTAGTATACTAACTTCAAAATCAGAGGAGAAAGGGAGCAAAGAACTATGCTTACTTATACAACTGTAGTTACATTTGCACAAAAACATCATCATCATACTTAACCCTTGAAACCTAGCGGAAAAATTACGCGTAGGTACAAGGGTTATTCCCGTTGTACCTACGCTTTGGCAAAGAGCCATGTAGGTATTTTTTATCTACATGGCTCTTTTTTTATTGCCAAAAATGCTAGTAAAAAATGATGTTTAAGCAAAACTTACTACAAAGGAGTTAACAAAAATGGAAACGAAAAAATGGGGATTATGGATTTTAACAGCTTTTGTTATCGGGAATATGGTTGGCGGTGGCGTATTTATGCTCCCAGCAAATTTAGCACACGTATCAGGTCCAATGGGATCTACACTGGCATGGAGTATTACAGGACTTGGTGTATTTATGATTGCACTCGTATTTGGAAATTTAGCAATTCGTAAACCAGAATTAAAAGCAGGACCACAAAGTTACGCCCAAGCAATGTTTACTTCTCAAAAGACAGGTAAAGTTGCAGGATATAGTATGGCTTGGGGATACTGGGCTGCTAACTGGGCTGCTACAGCATCTGTAATTATTTCCTTTGCAGGATATTTATCAACATTCTTCCCAGTTTTACAAAGTAAGCAAATTCTCTTTTCAACAAACGGATTTTCATTAGAACTTGGAAAAGCTTTAACCTTCATAGTATGTAGTATGATGCTATGGGGAATTCAATATATTCTTTCTCAAAATATTGATAGAGCCGGAAATATGAACCTTCTTGCAACAATCGCAAAAATCATCGGATTTACAATGTTTATTGTAATCACATTATTCATTTTCAATGCCTCTAATTTCGGGGACGGTCAAACATTTATGAATGAAGCTGGACAACCTATTTCGTTGGGTGGACAAATAAATTCCGCTGCTATTGCAACACTTTGGGCGTTTATCGGTATTGAGTCAGCAGTTATGCTCTCTAACCGTGCAAAATCTCAGCACGATGTTAAGAAAGCTACGATTTTCGGATTAATCATCGCTCTTCTTATTTACATGGCAATTACTCTACTAACAATGGGCGCTCTTCCACAAGACGCTTTAAAAGAGTCTCAAAAACCATTAGTAGATGCATTAAATTTAGCAATTGGTACTAAAGGTGCTTATATAATGGCCTTACTTGCACTCGTATCTTTATTCGGCTCTACTGTAGGATGGATCGTTGTTAGCTCAGAAGTACCTTACCAGGCTGCTAAAAATGGACTTTTCCCTAAGTTTTTCAGTAAAACAAATAAAAAAGGTAGTCCTTCAAAATCATTATTTATTACAAATGTGATGACGCAAATTTTCTTATTCTCAACGATTTCTGGTACTGTTTCAGAAGCATATAATTTCGCTATTGTTGTAGCGACATTAGCATATTTAATCCCGTACCTTGTTTCTACCTTGTATCAGTTAAAATTAGTTATTACGGGGGAAACGTATGATATAATGCCGGGATCTCGAATAAAAGATGGAATCATTACTGCATTAGCATTTTTATATTCCATATGGGTTATTAAAACGGGAACTGCTGATTTAAAAACATTCTTCTTAGGCATTGGTTTGTTTGTATTAGGTCTTATTCTTTATCCAGTTTTAATGAAAGATTCACAAAAAAAACAATAAAAAAGAGAAGCTTTTCGCTTCTCTTTTTTTATTAAAAATCAGTTAATAACTTTTCTTTTAGTTCCCCTATATCTAACGGTTTCGCATAATAAAAACCTTGTACAAAGTCGCAACTCATTGATTTTAATAAACTTTCTTGTTCTACCGTTTCTACCCCTTCAGCAACCACTAATAAATTTAAACTATGGGCAATTTCAATAACCGATTTTACAATCGTTCGCTCTGGTTGTGCATGATCATAATGAAACTCACGAATAAAATTACGATCAATTTTCACAATATCAAGTGGTAGTTGTTTTAAATAATATAATGAGGAATACCCTGTTCCGAAATCGTCTAAAGCGATTAAAATTCCCATACTTCTTAATTCTTGTAATGTAGCAATAATATAATCAAAATGACGTACAGCTATACTTTCTGTTATTTCTAATATTAAACGATTTGGCGGAAACCCTGTTCGCTTCAATATACTACGAACAGATAAAATAAATCGCTTTTGCATCAATTGTTGTATTGATAAATTAACAGATAACTTCAGTCCCTCTTGATAATCTGGTAAAGTTTTAAACAGTCGACATGACTTTTCTAGTACCCAGTCTCCTAGTTTTATAATAAGTCCACACTCTTCAGCTACAGGGATAAATTCACTTGGTGAAATAGGACCTTCTTCTGTCTTACAGCGTACTAAAGCCTCAATACCAGTACATTTCTTTGTTTTCAAATCAATAATGGGTTGTAATGCCACTTTTAATTCTTCGTCACGAATCGCTTTTTGCAAAGCAAATTCTATTTTCATTCTACGGTTTATTTTCGCACGTAATTCATCTGTAAAGAAGCACGCCGCATTTCTTCCTTGCTCTTTCGCACTATACATGGCTAAATCCGAATTTTTTAATAACGTTTCAACGTCTTTTCCATCTTGCGGATAGGAACAAAGTCCTAGACTAGCTGAAATATATACTTCATGACCTTCAAGCATAAATGGCGCTTGAAAGCATGACAACACGGATGTCGCTAACTGCCTCATCTCATCATGTGTATGAGTTTTTGTTAACAGCACAAATTCGTCGCCACCAAGCCTAGCCAGAACATCTTTCTCTCCTAGCACATAATGCAACCGTGAAGCAACTTCGCTTAAAAGTAAATCTCCTATCATATGACCTAACGTATCATTCACTAATTTAAAACGATCTAAATCAAAGTAAATCATGCCAAACTCTATTTTCTCTGCAATCATCTTATTTACAGTCGTAATTAACTGTAAACGGTTCGGTAAACTTGTTAACGCATCATGATAAGCAAGTTCCCTATAACGACTTTCGCTTAATCGTAATCTTTGTTCTGCTTCTTTCCTACTACTTATATCATTTCGAATTGCAATAAATTGATAAGGTTCTCCCTTTTCATTTAAAAATGGAACAATTGTTGTTTTAACCCAATAATACGTACCATCTTTTGCTTGATTTCGAATTTCCCCCGTCCAGACTTTTCCACTCAAAATACGCTTCCATAGGATTTGAAAAAATGCTTTCGGATGATATCCGGAATTTAAAATACGGTGATCTTTTCCTATTAACTCTTCTCTTTTATATTTTGAGATTTTACAAAATTTATCATTCACATATGTAATAAGACCATTTCGGTCTGTAATAGCAACAATTGAAGACTCATCTAATGCTAATTTTAAATATTGCAATGAAGAGTCATATAATGCATGACCTCTTTGTTCTAGCATGCGCACCTCTCCTTGCTTCCTATCTGACTAAAACACAACTCGTTTCTCTTCATAGAAATAGAGATATTTCATTTTCTAACAATACGCCTTTACATAAAATGAAACTTTAATCAGTGGGGGGGGTTGTCCATCCCCCACTGATTATTAGCCTTCACCAATCGGGCTTTTATCTCCCACCTAAATTCCTCACATTCACCGAATTTTGAGGTGGGAGTCTTACTGCCCGTTAATGCGGGATAAATCACAATTTTTTTCTAAATAGGCCGATTAAAATAACATAATATTATTTATAAAAAAAAGCAATATGGTGCTGTTTTAATTATAGTAGAAGCTTCTCATCTCTCTACTTATCTAAGCTTATTATACAGTATTCCCTTACATTCTTTGAATTTGTAAAGTGACAATTTCATCACTATTAGCCTCTGCTCCCTACTAATACGACCTCACATCTAACCTCTTTTATTTCATTAAATGTTAAGATGTAAATCTAACTGCCGATACATAATGAAATAGAGATTAATATACAAAATGCAACGATTCACGAATAATAATATAAAGTGAAACTTTAATCAGTGGGGGTTTTGTTCATCCCAACTGATCACCAATCGGGCTTTTACGGGTAGCAGGGCTTCCACCTAACTTCTTTGTTCCAGCTGAATTTTGAGGTGGGGGTTTTACTGCCCACAAATAGCGGGATAAAGCCAAAATTTGCATTTAACATATTGAATTATAATAACAAAATATTAACATATTTTCACCTTGTTTTTGGAAATATTTTATAAATAAATTATTAAACTAAAAAAGAGGATATCCTCTTTTTTAGTTTAATACTGATATGGTATTTGCTGATAACCCGGGTATGGCATTGGATATGTTACTGGGTACGGTGCTGGATAGTAGCCTCCACCTGCCGCACCCGTTAATGCGCCAGCTGTAAGCCCACCTAACATGCCTCCAGCAAAACTTCCTGGGAAAAATCCTCCGCCCCACGAGCCGCCACCCCAGCCCCATCCACCACCGTGATGATGATGATTGTGCCCACCATGGTGATTATGTCCGCCATTATGATGGTGCCCTCCATGATTATGACGATAATACAATCCGTTATTTTCTATATAATTCATTATTTCCCTCTCCTTTCCATTTCCTCACCTTAATAAGAAGAATTCGCGTAATATGGATAACCATATCCTGGGCTTCATAATGCACCTGCTACAATTCCAGGAAAGAAACCTCATTCCCTTTCCTATATAAGGGGCAAGGTTTTTTCCCTCCTACACTGATCATTAACCAGCAAATAGCGGGATAACAACGTAACAATATACTGTATGTAGGACAAATGCGGAAAGTATAGGACAAATGTGTATATTTTGTAAAAAAAACAAAACACTTTATAATAAGGATGTCAGATTATATCTTCTATTTAAGAAGTCTATATTTAAGAAAGATTAGAGGAATTATATAGAAATGAAGAAACCTATCGTTCAATTATTATTAATATTTACAATCGTATCTATCGTTCTTTTCCTATTAAATACATCGGTTATTTCGTTATATACGTTTGTTGGTGCTCTATGGTCCATCACAATCGTAGGAATTTCATTCGTTATTTTTATCGAAAATAGATCACCCCAAAGCACCTTAGCGTGGTTTTTAGTATTAGCACTTCTTCCTGTTGTAGGTGTACTTTTATACTCTATTTTCGGGCGTAGCCGTTGGAGAAGAAAAAAACATCTTCATCGTTCAGAAGAACAAAGAAAATTATTCCGCGAAATATTAGAAGGAAGACGACTAGAATTATCACTCACAGTCCCATTACATGAACGTTCTATACATTTAACAGAAGTCGTACAAAAATTCGGAGGCGGGCCTGCCGCAGATAGAACGACAACAAAACTTTTAACAAACGGTGATCAAACCTTTTCAGAAATTTTGAACGCAATCGAGAATGCAAAACATCACATACATATTCAATACTATATTTATAAATCTGATGAGATTGGTAAAAAAGTACGCGATGCTTTAATACAAAAAGCAAAAGATGGTGTTATTGTACGCTTCCTTTATGATGGACTCGGAAGTAATACGTTAAGACGACGATTTTTACAACCTATGAAAAAAGCTGGAATTGAAATTGTCGAATTTGACCCTATTTTTTCAGCTTGGTTACTCGAGACAGTTAATTATCGTAATCACCGTAAAATCGTCATTGTAGATGGAGAAATTGGTTTTACCGGAGGGCTCAACGTCGGTGATGAATATCTTGGTCGCTCAAAAAAATTCCCGGTTTGGCGTGATAGTCATTTAAAAATAGAAGGAAAAGCATTGTATAAATTACAAGCCATCTTTCTAGAAGATTGGCTTTATGCGTCTAGTGGATTGAATACTTATTCTTGGGATCAATTTATGAATAGACACTACTTCCCAGGAAAAGAAATTCCGGATGCAGAAGGTGCGGTGCAAATTGTAGCAAGTGGGCCAAGCTCAGATGATAAAAGTATTCGTAATACATTACTAGCTGTTATGGGCTCAGCCAAAAAATCTATTTGGATCGCTACACCATACTTTATTCCGGATCAAGAAACTTTAACATTATTACGCTTAAGTGCAATATCTGGCATAGATGTACGCATTTTATATCCTGGTAAGAGTGATAGTATTATTAGCGATCAAGCATCTCAATCCTATTTCACTCCACTTTTAAAAGCTGGTGCTTCTATTTACAGTTATAAAGATGGATTTATGCACGCAAAGATTGTACTCGTTGACGATAAAATTGCAACAATCGGAACAGCAAATATGGATGTACGTAGCTTTGAATTGAATTATGAAATTATTAGCGTACTATATGAATCAGAAACCGTTCATGATATTAAACATGATTTTGAAGAAGACTTTAAACACTCCACTGAAATTAAATGGAACTCGTTCCAAAAAAGAAGTATCAAAAAAAGAATATTAGAGTCCTTTATGCGACTCATTTCTCCTTTACTATAAGCAATCAATGTGATATTGATTGCTTTTTCTTTTATATTTCCCCCTTCTCCTTTTCTTTGCATACCATATTAAAACAAGTTATCATAAGATGTATTACTTTATGAAAATAATGTTAGGTGGGAAATACATGTTAGAACAATTTCATATACATTCTGATTTAAAACAGCAGCTTTCTACAATTCATGAAAAGAATAAACAAGAAGCTGGTGAAAATGCACATTTAATTGGCAAGAAAATATATAAAGCATCTGATAATAGCATTATTGAAGATGCCATTACAGCACTTTTACTTGGTAAAAACATTCTATTAAAAGGACCAACTGGTAGTGGTAAAACAGTACTAGCGGAAACTCTTTCTTCTTTATTCCAAAAACCAATGCATAGCATTAACTGTTCTGTCGACTTAGATGTAGAAGGTATTTTAGGATACAACACATTACAAACAAAGGACGGCGCATCTGAAGTTACGTTCGTTAACGGTCCTCTTATGAAGGCAATGAAAAACGGTCATTTCCTTTATATTGATGAAATCAATATGGCAAAACCTGAAACGTTACCACTTCTTCATGGTGCGTTAGATTACCGTAAAATGATTACAAACCCATTTACACAAGAAGTTGTATACGGTGATGACGAATATCGCGTAATTGCTGCGATTAACGAAGGTTATGTTGGGACAAGTGAACTAAACGAAGCGTTAAAAAACCGTTTCGTTATTATTGAAGTTCCTTACATTCAAGGTGATACATTAAAAGAACTATTACTATCTGAATCAAAATTAAATGATGTTGCAACAATTGAAAAGTTCGTTGCATTCGCAAGCGATCTTATGCCTTTAGCTCGTGATGGGCGCGTAAGTGAAGAAGCAGCTAGTATTCGTGGCATTATCGATGCATGTGATTTAGGTGTATATATTCCTGTTATGCGTGCAATTGAACGTAGTATTATCGCAAAATTAAACGATGAAACAGAACAAATGACTGTCCGTGAATTAGCAGAAAGTTATTTCTTTGAGGGATAATTCATGAGACAAATTTTTAGTGACAAAAAAATTGATGCGTCGCTGTTTCTACAAATGGAAAACTTAATGTATGCTCTTCTAAAAGAAGACGATGCCTATCTTGAGTATGGCTATAAAGCATACTACGACGAAATTGAAAAAAAGGTTGTCATTAGTCACTTTTGGGATGATCGAAAAGAAGAGGATACAGTAATCGGATTAAAAAGCGAAGTGTTCTTAAAGGCACTTGGTAATAAACATTACTCGGACATGACTTTAATTCGTTCTTATGCGATTGAGTTACAAGAATCGCCTCTAAAAAAGTTTTTAACACAATTATTTGTTCTATTAGAAGATTTACGTGTTGAGGAAATCGTCAAAAATTTACGTCCTGGCACAAAACATATTTTTAAACGCCGAAAAGAAATGTATCGCAATTACTTTGGCTCACAAAATGAAATAAATCGTGTTCGTAACTATCACGGTGATCGTCTATTTTGTCTATGCTATCTTTCATTAACGAGTGATAAATATGAAATGTTTAATAATGAATATTTCGAGCAAATTGAATCAATTTTGCATGAAACATTCCAAGCTCGTAATACGGAAGATATTATGTATATTGTTGAGAAAATTCGCTATCGTTTAGAAGGACTTCTTGAAAGTGATATGCTTAATAATTATTTCGGACATGCACCGCTTTATTTATCTGTGATTGCAGATGAGAAAGACAGTCGCGCTGAAAAATTAGCAAATGATGATACGCAACTCCTAGATGACGATGATAACAAAAACAAAATGGATGAAAGCTTCTCGACATGGCACCGTGAAAATAAAAACAATGAAAACGAGAACTTTTTACGCTTTGATTTAGAAAGCGGAACAAAAACAAATATGATGGGTGATACTGCTCGTGAATCAGAAGATGGTGACCAAGCACTTGGTTCTGTACAAGGTACTTCCCAAAAAAGTACACAATCTAACTTTGATGGTGCTGATACAGAGGAAGCAAGAGCGTCTCATGCTTCTAGCCAAAACGACGGTGCATACGGCAAGTATAATGTGGGAGCTTCTCATACATTTAAAGAAGCTCGCAAATCGAATCCTGATGAGAAAAAAGATTACCAAGCTATCAAATCAGTCGTTAATAAAGATGTAAAAGAATTAAAGAAAATTATCGAAAAAACAATTGAAAACAAAACGAATGCAAACAGTGATAAATATTACGGAAGGCTTCGTAAGAAATTCCTTCGTATTTATACTGAAAAGCAGCCGCGTATGTTTTATAAAAAAGGACAAGAATCACAAGAGCTCGACGTTGCATTCCAACTATTAGTGGACTGCTCTGGTTCTATGTATAACAAAATGGAAGAAACGAAGAAGAGTGTGGTCCTATTCCATGAAGCTTTAAAATCTTTAAAAATCCCGCACGCTATTAGTGGATTTTGGGAAGATGCTTCTAGTGCTAAACCTGAAGATAAACCGAACGTTATCCATGAAGTTGTTACGTATAAAAACTCAACGTTACCAAACGTCGGTCCAGAAATTATGCAACTTCGCGAAGAAGAAGATAACCGCGACGGGTATATTATTCGTATCGTTTCCGAAAAGCTTGCGAAAAGACCAGAAAAACATAAATTCTTACTTGTCTTTACAGACGGTGAACCTTCT
This sequence comes from Bacillus sp. SRB_331, assembly GCF_003264175.1. Classification (NCBI taxonomy): domain Bacteria; kingdom Bacillati; phylum Bacillota; class Bacilli; order Caryophanales; family Bacillaceae; genus Bacillus; species Bacillus sp. SRB_331. The sequence goes on from NZ_NADV01000026.1 coordinate 109,394, forward strand.
GCACTAGACTATCAACAAGACGGAATTTTAGATACGCACGAAGCAGTCAAACTTGCTCGCAAAAGTGGTATGGAAGTAATCGGCATCTTTATCGAAGAAGGCGAAGCGAAAGAAGCGACTTATCAACTAATGAAAAACATTTATAACCATCACTTCTTAGTTGCAAATCATGCTGAAGATTTACGCCTGAAGATTAAACCATTGTTGAAGAAACTATTACTGAAGACGATTGAATAGAAAAACAGGAGCCACGAGGCTCCTGTTTTTCTTCGTTAACTTACTTTGTTTCTGGTTGAAACTTGTATGGAATGGAAACTTCTAATAATAATTCGAACCCTCCATCGTAGTATGGGAATCGCTCATTCGCAATTTTTCTATCTACCCACTCGATTGCGGAAATTTCTCCTTCATCTTCTGCACGAAGTTCACCTGTTACTACATTTGCTCGGAATGTAAAAAATAATGCATGATGTCCTTTCTCTTCAAAAAACTTCTCATTTAATGCGACAAGTCCACTGAGTGCGGCAGTTAAACCTGTCTCTTCTTTCACTTCTCTTACTAGTGCTTTCTCTAATATTTCACCTTTTTCAACAGCCCCGCCTGGCAATGACCAAACGTTTTGTTCTATATTATGTACCATTAATATTTTATCTTTTTCGCTATCGTGTATTAATGCATATACAACATCAACTCTTTGCATGTTGCTTTTCTCCCTTCCTAAAATAATTAAGAGCCAATTCCTAAGAATCGGCTCTTCTTATTAATTCATTACTAACTCAGATGCGAGCTTTTTTTTTAACTTAGCCAGCATATCAGTTGTCATTCTGTCTAAATCATATTCTGCTTTAAAGCCCCACTCTTTCATTGCTGCTGTTGCATCAATAGAGTTCGGCCAGCTATCAGCGATTGTTTGACGAGCTGGATCTACTGCGTAATCCATTGTAAAGTTCGGAATGTGTTTACGGATTGATGCTGCAATTTGCTCTGGTTCAAAGCTCATTGCTGTAATGTTAAACGCATTTCTATGAACTAGTTTATTTGGATCAGCTTCCATTAATGAGATGATTGCTTGTAAAGCATCTGGCATATACATCATGTCCATGTATGTTCCTTCTGCAATGTATGAGGTGTATGTACCTTTTTTAATCGCCTCATAATAAATTTCAACTGCATAGTCAGTTGTTCCGCCTCCTGGAGGAGCTACGTAAGAAATTAAGCCTGGGAAACGTACACCGCGCGTATCAACGCCAAACTTTTGATGATAATAATCACATAGTAATTCTCCTGCTACTTTGTTTACCCCATACATCGTAGTAGGACGCTGAATTGTATCTTGTGGTGTATTATCTTTTGGCGTTGATGGACCAAATGCACCGATAGAACTTGGCGTGAAAAACTTACAGTTTAATTCACGTGCTGCTTCTAATGCATTTACAAGTCCGCCCATATTTAAATTCCAAGCAAATAACGGATTTTTTTCTGCAGTTGCTGAAAGTAAAGCCGCTAAATGAATAATTGTATCTACTTCATTACGCTTTGCAATATCATGTAATTTTTGTCCATCCGTTACATCTAACGTTTCAAATGGACCAGACGTTACTACTTCACTGTCTGTTTCACGAATATCTGTTGCAATAACATTTGATGCGCCGTATACATCACGAAGTTTCATTACTAGTTCAGAACCAATTTGCCCTAAAGAACCGGTTACTAGAATTTTTTTCATTTTTCCCACTCCCCATTTGCAAGCTATTCAAAAGATGTCGTTACTTAAATGATACCCATTTCTTTCCCTACTTTTTCATACTTACGAATTGCTTCATCTAGCATTTCTTTCGTATGAGCTGCTGTAGGCATATTACGAACGCGTCCCATTCCTTTTGCTACGGTTGGGAATACGATAGATTTTGCGTAAACGCCTTCTTCATTTAGACGTTTACTAAATTCTTGTGTTAATACTTCATCACCAATAATACAAGGTGTAATTGGTGTTTCACTTTCTCCAATGTTAAAGCCAAGTTCTTTTAACCCTTGTTTTAAATAGCGACCATTTTCCCATAAACGATCGTGTAACTCTGTGCTTTCCATTAGAATTTCAATTGATCTCATACAAGCAGCTGCATCAGCTGGTGTTAAAGCTGTTGAGAATAAGAATGGACGTGAACGCACTTTTAACCAATCGATTAAGTTTTGTTTCCCAGCTACATATCCACCAATTACCCCAATTGCTTTTGATAATGTACCGATTTGGAAATCAACTTTATCAGAAAGGCCGAAATGTTTTACAGTACCTGCACCTTTGCCAAGTACACCTGAACCGTGTGCATCATCTACATATGTCATTAAATCCAGCTCTTCTGCAATTTCAACAATCTCTGGTAATTTTGCAATATCTCCATCCATTGAGAAAACACCGTCTGTAATAACCATTAATTTATTATAAAGACCTGATTCTTTTGCCTCGATTGCTTTTTTGCGTAAATCTTCCATATCAGAATGCTTATAAACGATGATTTTCGCTCTTGATAGACGACTACCATCAATAATAGATGCATGGTTTAATTCATCTGAAAGAATCGCATCATTTTTATCCATAACAGCTGAAATCGCTGCCATATTACAGTTAAATCCTGATTGATAAGCAATTGCTGCTTCTGTATGTTTAAACTTTGCAATTGTTTCTTCTAATTTAATATGCAAATCTAAAGTACCGTTAATTGTACGAACAGCTCCTGCTCCAACACCGTACTTATGAATTGCACCAATTGCTGCTTCTTGTAAGCGATTATCAGTCGCTAATCCAAGGTAGTTGTTTGAAGATAAGTTAATATATTCTTTTCCGCCAATTGTAATAATCGGTCCATTTGGACTTTCAAGCGGATCAATTACGTTATAAAGCCCCTTTGATTTTAAATCCTCTAAATTTTCTTCTAAAAAGTTTGCAAGTGTTTTACTAGACATCGTGAAGCCTCCCATCGTTCATGTAAGCGGATTATTATCTTAATAGTTCTAATAATCCCTCTACTAGCTTAACACGTTTTCAGAATTTATTATAGAAAAATAGTTTAAAGAAACCGCTTACAATTTAAGATTATAAATGATTCATTACAAGAAATCTATCATTTACTTTTCATATTTGATAGAATTAAAAAAATATTTAGGAGGCTTTTAAAATGGCATTTACTGAATCTGATGTATATAATAACGAATCGTTTTTAGAGCAATATATGCAGCGAAGATATCGAGAAAATAGTCCAAACGAATCCCTTGAAAAACCAGCATTCTTTCAGCTCATTGGCAATGTAACAGGAAAACAAATCCTCGATTTAGGTTGTGGTGATGCTAAATTCGGCCAAGAATTATTAGAACATGGATGCCACTCTTACACTGGTATTGAAGGCTCCGAGCTTATGTATGAAAAAGCTAAAAAACAACTAGAAAATAAAAATGGCACCGTTCATTTTTTAAACCTCAAAGACTACACATACCCTCCTTCTACTTTTGATTTAGTAACATCTAGACTCGCCCTACATTATATTGAACACCTTGATATCATTTTTCAAAATGTGTTTCAAACTTTAAAAACAAACGGAACCTTCACCTTTAGCGTTCAACATCCCGTTATTACCTCTTCATTTGAAAGCTTGCAAACGAGTGGTAAAAGAACTAGTTGGCTCGTCGATGATTATTTCGAAACAGGAAAACGAGTTGAGCCATGGATTGATCAAGAAGTTATTAAATATCACCGGACTGCGGAAGAATATTTTACATTATTACAACAAGCCGGATTTACGATTACAAGCTTAAAAGAAGCTACACCAAATCGAAACTGTTTTCAAGATGAAGAAGAATATGAACGACGTTTACGTATTCCCCTTTTTCTATTATTTTCTTGCCGAAAATAAAGTGAAACTTTAATCAGTGGGGGAGGTTCATCCCCCACTGATTATTAGCCCGCACCAATCGGGCTTTTACGGGCAGTTGATCCCCCAACCAGCTTCTTTGCTTTCGCTGGATTTTGAGATGGGGATCTTACTGCCCACAAATAGCGGGGTAAAAAAGACGATGAATCCTCATCGTCTTTTTTCGTTATCTCATCGCCTGAACAGCCTCTTTAAGTACACGTCTTCCTCTTCCATGCGGGATACAGAGCGGTGTCCCAAATAACGGATCAGCGCTTATTTGACACTCCATACGGAATACATCCCGAACTAACTTCTGGTCAATAACTTCTTCTGGTTTACCTTGCGCATATATTTGTTTATCTTGAATAGCTACAATGTTGTCTGCATAACGACATGCCAAATTTAAATCGTGCAATACCATAACAATCGTTCTTTGCTCTGTTTCATTTAATTCGAATAATAAATCTAACACTTCAATTTGGTGCGTCATATCTAAATATGTAGTCGGCTCATCAAGCAAAATAATATCTGTATCTTGTGCAAGGGTCATTGCAATCCAAGCACGTTGACGTTGTCCACCTGAAAGGGCATGAACATCACGCTCAGCAAATTCTGTCATACCCGTTGCAGCAAGCGCTTTTTGTACCATTTCCTCATCTTTTTCGGACCATTGCTTCAGCCATGTTTGATATGGATAACGTCCTTGCTTTACAAGTTGTAATACCGTAAGTCCTTCCGGTGCTTGTGGCCCTTGCGGTAAAATCGCCATTTGACGAGCGATTTGCTTCGTTTGCATACTTTGAATTGCTTGATTATCTAACAAAATGTCACCGGTTGTTGGCTTTAATAATCTAGCTAGTGAACGTAATAAAGTTGATTTCCCACAACCGTTAGAACCGATGAAGATTGTAATTTCCCCTTTTGGAATTTCTAAATTCAGCTCATCAATAATAATCGTTTCACCATACGACAGCGTCAAGCGTTTCGTCTCCAATGCTTTTTGCATATTCATCTCCCTTTATGAATTCCGACTTTTATAAAGTAAATAAATAAAATAAGGTGCACCAATTGCTGATGTAAATACCCCTGCTGGAATTTCGAGTGGTGTGAAAACTGTACGCCCAATTAAATCTGCAGCGAGTACTAGAATTGCACCGATAATCGCCGCAACTGGGAGCAATGCACCGTAGAAAGAGCCAACTAATCTTCGCGAAATATGAGGTGCCATTAAACCAACAAATCCAATTCCTCCTGCAAAGGCAACTGCCCCGCCAATTAAAGCTGTACTAAGTAACAACATAAATACACGCGACTTCGTTAAAGGAACACCAAGTCCCACTGCTATATCATCCCCTAGCTCTTGTGCATTTAAATGTCTCGCAGCGATAAATGATATTGTCGTTAAAATGAGAACCCACGGCGCAAGTACCATAACATTTTGCCATGAAGAACCGTAAACAGTACCTGTGATCCATACATTCGCTTGACTTGCTTGATAAATTGGCGCTAACAACATAAATAAAGTTGTTGCTGCTTTCGTTATTGCCCAAAATCCAACACCAATTAAAACAAGACTAATCGGTGATAATCCATCATTTTTCCAGGCAAATAAATATACAAAAAACGCTACAATTGTTGCCCCAGTAAAAGCTGCTAGCGGCATATAATGAATGCTTACTGTTAACGCATTGTTTTTATCACTAAATATAGCTAAAAAGAGTACAACTGCAACACTTGCCCCGCCCGTAATTCCGATGATATCAGGAGAAGCAAGCGGGTTTCGAACGAGCCCTTGTAAAATACAGCCCGCTACCGCAAGCGCAATTCCTACGAGGATAGCAATTAAAATACGCGGCATACGAAATTTATTTACAACCATATTTGACATCGTATCACCATTTCCGGTAATCGCTTGCCATACGTCATAAGGAGCAATTTTCATATCCCCCATACCTGCACTCGCAAAAAATAATCCTATTAAAACAACTAGTAAACTCAATAAGACGAGACAAGCTCGTTTATACATTAAAAACGAGAGCTCGCCTTTTCCAATACGAAACGGAATATACTTCTTCATTTGCTAAGCCCTCTCTTACGTGCAATATAAATAAAGAATGGGGCCCCGATAAATGCTGTCATAACCCCTACTGGTACTTCTTGTGGCATAATGACATATCTTGCTGCTATATCAGCCAAGATTAATAGTATTGCACCTAACAATCCGCTATAGGGTACTCTCCATCTGTGATCTACCCCAACAAGAGCTCTTGCGAAATGAGGAGTAACGATGCCAATAAATCCAATTGGACCAGCAACCGCAACTGAACCACCAGACAACAGTACAATAATAAGTAACACAAATGATTTCATTAAAATCGTTCGTTGTCCGAGCCCCTTTGCGACATCTTCCCCCATCATTAATGTATTTACTTTCCCTGCCATCATAAAAGATGCAATCCAGCCTATTAATAAATACGGGAATACAGATTGTAAAATCTCTAACTTTCTTCCTTGCACAGATCCGGCAAGCCAAAATAACACTTCTTCAAATGCTTTTTCATTTAATACAAGTAACCCTTGTGTTAATGATGAAAATAAAGCGCTTATCGCTACACCTGCTAATGTTAACTTAAGAGGCGTTGTCCCTTCTTTTCCTAAAGAACTAGAGGCAAATACAAGTACTGCTGCAACTGCCGCTCCTAAAAAGGCAATCCATGTGAAAGCTGATAATGATGTCACGGAAAAGAGTACAATTGCTACAACTATAAAGAACGCAGCGCCTGAATTTAATCCAATAAAATCTGGAGAAGCAAGCGGATTCTTTGTTAAAGTTTGCATCAAACAACCCGCAATGGCTAAACTAGCACCAACACTTGCTGCAATTAACGCCCTTGGTAGACGCACATTTTGAATAATAATATGCTCATTTGAACCATTAAAATGGAAAAAAGCATCTAAAGCTAATTTCCAACTCGTATTTGTATATCCGAAAATAATACTTCCCGAAATACAAATAACGACTGCAATGATTCCAACAAATAATCCAATCCATTTTGCTTGATTTGTTTTTAATAACATGCAGCGTTTCCCCTTCAATGTATAATGATACGTTGTAAGTGTATTTCAACTTAATTCTCATTGTCAACGATAATGAGAATTATTTTCAGTAATATATATTGACAATCAAAAGATAAAGGCTTAATATCATGCTTGCTATTGAAAAATATTCTCAACATGTAGGGGGTACATAATGAATTTCATGCAAAAGAAATCGTTTATAGTATTTGTATTTCTACTAGCTTTTTCACTTCTTTTAAGTGCTTGTGGAAAATCAAATAACAAAGAAGAATCAACAAAAGAAGATAATAAAAAAGAAATGATTACCGTTGAACACGCAATGGGTAAAACAGAAGTTCCTGCTAATCCAAAACGTGTAGTTATTTTAACGAATGAAGGAACTGAAGCTTTACTTGAATTAGGTGTGAAACCCGTTGGTGCTGTAAAGTCTTGGACTGGTGATCCGTGGTATCCACATATTAAGGATAAAATGAAAGATGTAAAAGTTGTTGGCGATGAAGGACAAGTTAACGTTGAAACGATTGCTTCTTTAAAACCAGACTTAATTATCGGTAACAAAATGCGTCACGAAAAAGTGTACGAGCAACTAAAAGCAATCGCACCTACTGTGTTCTCGGAAACATTACGTGGTGAATGGAAAGATAACTTCAAATTTTATGCAAAAGCATTAAATAAAGAAAAAGAAGGTCAAAAGGTTTTAACTGATTACGAAGCACGTATGAAAGATTTAAAAGGCAAACTTGGCGATAAAGTAAATCAAGAAATTTCTATGGTACGTTTTATGCCTGGTGATGTTCGTATTTATCATGGAGATACATTCTCTGGCGTTATTTTAAAAGAACTTGGATTTAAACGCCCTGGTGATCAAAATAAAGATGATTTCGCAGAGCGTAACGTATCTAAAGAGCGTATTTCTGCAATGGATGGTGATGTATTATTCTATTTCACATTCAATAAAGGAAACGAGAAAAAAGGCTCTGAACTAGAAAAGGAATATATAAACGATCCTCTATTTAAAAACTTAAATGCAGTGAAGAATGATAAAGCATACAAAGTTGACGATGTTATTTGGAATACAGCTGGTGGTGTAATGGCCGCTAACCTACTACTAGATGACATTGAAAAACGCTTTGTTAAATAATACATCTCTAGCCAACTCCCTCCAACAGAGGGAGTTGTTTTTTCAATTCACTTAAATGTCACATTATTTCATTTTGTATTTTTATTCCCAATATGTTATATTATAAAAGTAAATAAAATATTTTTTCTCTATATCAGAATAAAAATTTTAATCTAAATTTTCTGATTAATCACTATTTTGAATTCGTTTAGAATTCAATTACTACATTTGAAAACGCTTATTATCGAGTTTTCAGGGCAAAATACAATAACGGTTGAAGAAAAATAGAACTTTTTTAGAAATTTTCTTTCTATTTCCATATAATTCTATTGACTTCTAAATATTTTGTAAATTAAAATGATTACATAAATATCCGTTATACAGGATTAGGGGGAAACAAAAATGGATGCAGCTTTAAAATTAGACAAAGCTGGAGAGCAACAATCACCAAAAAAACATCCACCAGGGTTGTATTTGTTGTTCTTAACAGAAATGTGGGAAAGATTTAGTTACTATGGAATGCGCGGCCTTTTAGTTCTTTATTTAACAACTGCTGCTGTTAGTGGCGGGTTAGGATTTGATAAAGCAGTCGCAGTGCAATTATACGGTACTTTTACAGCGGCAGTATATTTCATGCCAATTATAGGCGGATGGCTAACGGATCATTATATTACAAGACGTCATGCCATTACTCTCGGCGGAATTATTATGGCAATCGGCAACTTTGTACTATTCTCAATGAATACAAAAACAGGACTACTCCTTGGATTAATACTATTAGTTATTGGTAATGGATTCTTCAAACCAAATATTTCTACACTGTTAGGTGAATTGTATGGTGAAAATGATTCACGTCGTGACAGTGCATTTACTATCTTCTATATGGGTATTAACGTAGGTGCTTTCTTCGCTCCACTTATTTGTGGATTTTTAGCAGAAGATTTCTTTAAAACAAGCGCTAATGGCGTTATTGTTATGGGATATAAATACGGATTCTTAGCAGCTTGTATCGGTATGATTATTGGACAAATTGTTTTCAACTTATTAGCTCCTCGTTACCTTGGTAAAGCAGGAACAACAGTTGTCGGTAAAAAATCAAAAAATCAACCTGTAATCGAAAAGAAACCTTTAACAAAGCAAGAGAAAAATCGTACTTGGGCAATTGTAATTTTAACTTGTTTCGTAGTATTCTTCTGGGCAGGATTTGAACAAGCTGGTAGTTCTCTAACACTTTATACAGATAAATTTGTTGATCGTACAATTTTCGGTTGGGAAGTTCCAACCTCTTGGTTCCAATCAGTTAACCCAGCATTCATCGTACTACTTGCACCATTCGTATCTATGTTATGGTTAAAACTTTCTAAAACAAAACGCGGTGATTTAAAAGTGCCAACAAAAATGGCATTAGGTATGATTTTACTAGGTATAGGTTACCTTGCTTTAACATTAGCAGTTCTAAAGACTGGAAGTAGTGAAGCAGATATAACTGTAAAAGCGAACTTATTATTCATCGTTATCACTTATCTCTTCCATACAATTGGTGAGTTATTCTTATCACCAATCGGTCTATCAATGGTAAGTGCGATTGCTCCTGTAAAATTAGCATCATTACTAATGGGGGTATGGTTAGCTGGTACGGGTATGGCTAACTGGTTAGCAGGTAAACTTGCTTCATTTACACAATCATTAGGATACCTTGAAGTATTTGCAAGTATCGGTATTATCGTTATCGTCTTAGGATTTGTACTCCTTCTCTTCTCTAAAAAAGTTGCGAGTATGATGGAATAACACAAAAAAGACGCTTCTAAAATTAGAAGCGTCTTTTTTATTATTTCTCCTCTAAAGCCGTCACGTCCACATGAACGCTCTCATCAGGATTAGATACGTCATACACTTGAGCAACTCCGCTCTGCTCGTCACAGCTCTCAATCCATACTGGTACGCCTTCATATGTAACGTCAATTCTACTTGAAGAAGATAAGATTTGTTTCACACGTGTCACATCCATACTACTATCCCTCCTTTTTCTTACTACACTCCTTTCTATCTTTTCATATCCCCTCAAAATATATTCCATCAATTTAGCACTTCAACCGATAGTTTGTTTCTTTCTAACGCGCTAATATATACGCTCTCAAATCTTCCTATTATTAGATCCTTTCCAAATAAAAAAAGACGTATATTTCACACGTCTTCTTTCCATAATATTCAAAAATTAAGAAAATAATGTTTTTACTACTTCACTTACTTTATCGTTATGAATTTGATAGTACACTTCTAACCCGCGTCTCTCAAAGCGTACTACTTTATTTTGTTTTAATTTCGTTAAATGCTGCGAAACAGTTGATTGCGGAATTTCTAATACCTCTTGTAATTGTGTTACATTACATGTTCCACGCTGCATCAGTTCCATTACTAAACGTAGACGCAATGGATGAGCTAATGCTCTTAACATCTGTACGTCTTCTTCTGAAATACGACAGTCAAATTGGTTTTGGTTCATAAAATTCCCCTCATTTTCATTTTTTATTTTCTCTTTATTTATTTATATATCTGTTCTTATATTTCCTGTTACGACATAACTTTATCAACCTATAATGCTGAGAAAATTTTCCGACTTTTATCAGCACACAGTTCAAGAAAAAATCCCACCTGATTTTGAATATTATACTATATGATACAATAAAAAAGCAAAACAAAGGGCTAGCAATACTTTGCTTACAAACGTTGTTTTATCAGGCTTTTTGTTATATTTTCACCTTACTGAAATGTACAGTAATGATATTGTAAAATACCGTCCATAATTGATAACCTATCGTAAAGTAATTTGACCATATTTAACCACTTTGTTACGATAAAAAGGAAATTTAAGTAAGGAGGATGATGTAATATTAAAAAATGGTTTATTATTGCGTTAATTAGCATTGCGGTTGGCTGGACTATTATCGATCACTTCCTATTAGACAACAAAGAAGATATAGCTTCAAAATCAAACACCCCCATTGGAACTGAAGTTGGCAATGTTGCCCGCAATTTCCTTCTAGAAACAACCACTGGTCAAGAAGTTAGCCTTACAGACTATAAAGGAAAAAAAGTAATATTGAACTTTTGGGCAAGCTGGTGTGGTCCATGCAAAATAGAAATGCCTGATATGGAAAAGTTTTATCACGATACTAAAGATATGGGGATTGAACTTGTTGCTGTAAATGCGACAGCTACTGAAAAAGACCCGAACAATGTTAAACAATTTCTTGAAGAAAACAAATATACCTTCCCCGTCCTATTAGATCAGAAAGGACAGGCAAGTGCTGCATATCAAATTATCAGTATTCCAACATCTTTTGTCATCGATTCAAACGGTGTCATTCAATATAAGCATGTAGGACCAATGACATATGAAAAAATGAAAGAATATGTCAATAATTTATAAAAGCGTATTCAAATCAATTTGATTACGCTTTTTGTCTACTTTATGAACAAAATGTTACTTTTAATACTATTATGGAATAATTATACTTTTTCACGTTGACAATAGTGTTGAAGGAGAATATACTAAGCATGTAAGTTGATTGTGAACAGTTTCACAAATAATGTGAATTTCTTCACATATAATAGATAGGAGTTGTCATTATTATGAGTACTTGGACACAAATTTATGACCCATTAAACAATATTTGGTTATCTGCACTAATCGCAGCACTCCCAATTTTTTGCTTCATTATTTGTTTAGTGGGATTCAAAATGAAAGGTTACATGGCTGGGCTTTATAGTGTGATCGTCGCTATTATTCTTGCTATATTTGTTTATAAAATGCCTGCAACTGTAGCAGTAGCATCTGCCGGATTCGGTGTTTTATCTGGATTTTATCCAATTTGTACTATCGTTATCGCAGCTATCTTCCTTTACAAATTAACTGTTAAAACAGAACAATTCAATGTCATTCGTGATAGCATTTCAAGTATTACAAATGATCAGCGTTTACAAGTATTATTAATCGCTTATTCTTTCGGTGCTTTCTTAGAAGGCGCAGCTGGTTTCGGTGTTCCAGTTGCTATTACAGCTGCATTACTTGTAGGTATGGGCTTTAATCCATTAAAAGCAGCAGGTATTTGCTTAGTAGCTAATATCGCTGGTGGTGCTATGGGTGCTATGGGTATTCCAGTTACAGTACCTGCACAATTAACTGGGCTAGATGCATTAACTGTCGGTCGTCAAGCTGTTTACATTTTGCCATTCATTAGCATTGTTTTACCGTTCTTACTTGTTTCAATGGTAGATGGATTTAAAGGCATTAAAGAAACTTGGCAAGGTATTCTTGTAAGTGGTGTTTCTTTCGCAATTACTCAGTTCCTTGTGACTTACTTCTTAGGCGCTGAACTTACTAATATTTTCGCAGCAGTCGTAAGTATGGTCGCTCTTACATTATTCTTACGTGTTTGGCAACCAAAATCTTCTGCTAAAGAAGAAAAACAAGAAGAAAAAGAATCTCATACATTCAATCAAATTTTATATGCTTGGTCCCCATTCGTATTCTTAACTGCATTTGTAACAATCTTTAATCTAAAACCAATTAAAGCTTTATTTGCTCCGGATGGTCCATTGGCAAACTTAGTATTTAACATTCAATTCCCTGGTCTTCATAATGCGGTTATGAAAACTGCACCAATTACAAAGGCTGATACACCTTTCGCAGCGATTTTCAAACTAGATGTATTCTCTTCTACAACTACTGCGATTGTATTAGCAATCATCGTTTCACTTATCGTCTACCGTGTAAACGGCAAAATGATTAAAGAATTAATGATCGAAACAATAAAAGAACTAAAAGTTCCAGTATATACAATTTGTAGCGTTATCGCTTTAGCTTACGTAGAAAACTACTCTGGTATGTCATCTACACTTGGACTTGCATTCTCTTCTACGGGAAATGCATTCCCAGTTCTTTCTCCAATCTTAGGATGGATTGGCGTATTCATTACAGGTTCAGTCGTATCAAGTGGTTCATTATTCGCACCACTTCAAGCAGTAACTGCCGATCAGTTAAACATCGTACCATCTACTCTCGTTTCATTAAACGTAGTTGGTGGTACAATCGCAAAAATGGTTTCACCACAATCTGTAGCAGTTGCTTGTGCAGCAGTTGGACTAGTTGGTCAAGAATCTGCTCTATTTAAAATAGTAATGAAATATAGTTTAATCTTCTTAGCTATTATTAGCTTACTTCAACTTAACTCTGTATTTAATATCTTCTAAAAAAAGCACCGATCCAAATGGATCGGTGCTTTTTACATTACATTTTTTTATCCCGCATTAACGGGCAGTAAAACTCCCACCCCAAAATTCGGCGAATGCGAGGGAGTTAGGTGGGAGATCAACTGCCCGTAAAAGCCCGATTGGTTCAACTAATAATCAGTGGGGGATTACCCCCCCCCACTGATTAAAGTTTCACTTTATCCTTTAATAAAGAAGCACCAGCAATTTCGGGATGTGTCATTTCGTATGGATCCAAAATAATATCAAGCTCTTCTGCTGTAAGTACACCATGTTCTAAACATAGCTCCCTAACAGATTTTCCTGTCGCAATTGCTTCACGTGCAATACGAGAAGCTGCTTCATAACCAATATGAGGATTCACTGCTGTAATAACTCCAACACTTTTTTCAACATATTGCTTAAGCAACTCTTCATTCGCTGTAATTCCCTTTATACAGTATTCACGGAATACACGGAAACCGTTATTCATAATACTGATGGATTGAATTAAATTAAATACTAATACCGGCTCCATTACATTTAACTCTAATTGTCCAGCTTCTGACGCTAAGCAAATTGTATGATCATTTCCAATTACTTGGAAAGCAACTTGGTTAATTACTTCTGCCATAACTGGATTTACTTTACCCGGCATAATAGATGAACCTGGTTGACGAGCTGGTAATTGAATTTCCGCCAACCCAACACGTGGACCAGACGCCATAATACGAAGGTCATTTGCAATTTTAGACATATTCATCATACATACTTTTAGTGCTGCAGATACTTCTGTATATGCATCTGTGTTTTGCGTCGCATCAACTAAGTGCTCTGCACCAACAAGAGGGAAACCACTAAAAGTTCGTAAATGCTTCACAACTTGTTCTATATAAGTAGGGTTTGCATTTAATCCCGTACCGACAGCTGTCGCACCCATATTAACTTCGTATAAATGTTGACGAGACTGTTTAATTCTTTTTATATCACGCTCTAGCACTCTGCTATATGCTTCAAATTCTTGTCCAAGGCGAATTGGAACTGCATCTTGCAAATGCGTACGCCCCATTTTAATAACGTGATCAAACTCTTTTGCTTTATCATGAAAAGCAGAGTGAAGTTCTTCCATTGTAACAAGAAGTTCTTCCAGCATCATAAGAGTTGCTATATGAATCCCAGTTGGGAACGCATCATTTGTTGATTGGGCCATGTTCACATGAGTGTTTGGGCTAATTTTCGCATATTCACCTTTTTCGTATCCCATACGTTCCAAGGCTCTATTTGCAATTACTTCATTAGTATTCATATTAATTGAAGTACCTGCTCCACCTTGAATCGGGTCTACGATAAATTGATCATGGAACTTTCCATCAACAATCTCTTGTGCCGCTTCTGCAATTTCTTGTCCGATATCTTTAGCTAAGTAACCTGTATCTATATTCGCAAGCGCTGCCGCTTTTTTTACAATTGCCATTGCCGTAATGAGTGACGGATGAATGCGGTATCCTGTAATAGGAAAGTTTTCTACGGCACGTAATGTTTGTACACCATAATAAGCTACACTCGGTACTTCCTTTTCACCTAAAAAATCTTTTTCTATACGTATATCCTTCGTTGCTATCATTTTTCATCACCTATACTTTTCATTCTAAATCCTTATCTAAAGAATTCGCCCTATAAAATACGAGTATCATTAAATGAATTCTTCAGTATCCACTTTCACTATATAGCACCCTTTTTGAAAGCGCAAACATTTATTTTTCTATATATACTTTTTATTAAAGTTTATATAATAGAAAATCCATTCATTCTTCTACTTTCTTTATTTCAACTCGCTTAATTTGATGCATATCCTTTTCAAGAACTTTAAAAGAAAAGCCGTGTTTCTCAATAATATCCCCCTCAGCAACGATTTGCTTTTGTACCATAATCCACCCACCAATTGTATCTACATCATCAGCGATTAAGTGTATGCCAAATAAATCATTTACTTCACTAATAAGCACTTTTCCCTCTACAATTTTACACCCTTCACTTATATGCTCTATAGGCGGGTGTTCATCTTCATCGTATTCATCTCGGATTTCTCCAACAATTTCTTCTAAAATATCTTCTAGCGTAACGATTCCCGCTGTACCACCATATTCATCATATAATACAGCTAATGGAATTCGTTTTCTTTGCATTTGTAATAGCAAATCATGAATAGGGATATTTTCTAACACTTCAATAACTGGCCTTGTATATGGCGTAATCGAGCACCCCTCGTCTCGATTACCATCCATATAACGAATAAATAAATCCTTTACATTAACCATCCCAATAATTTCATCTTTATCTTCACCAAATACGGGATATCTCGTGTACTTTTCTTGTGCGATTATTTTAATATGTGTTTCAAATGGTTCGTCCTCATATAAACCTACAACTTCCGTACGAGGTACCATAATTTCCTTTGCGACTCTATTATCGAATTCAAAAATATTATTTACATATTTAAATTCCCTTTGATTAATCTCTCCACTCTCATAACTCTCAGATAAGATTAATCGTAATTCTTCCTCCGAATGAGCTACTTCATGTTCAGAAGCCGGATGTAATCCGAATAACCCTGTTACAAGCCTTGCAGAACCATTTAAAGCCCAAATAAACGGATACATTACTCGGTAAAAGTAAATAATTGGCTTCGATAATAATAAGCTAACTTGCTCTGCCTTTTGTATAGCGAGCGTCTTCGGAGCAAGTTCACCAATGACAACATGTAAAAACGTAATAACTGCAAAGGCAATAATAAATGAAACTGTACTTGCAATTGCAGGAGATAGGTGTAGTTTTAAAAACAACGGCTCGAGTATATGTTTTATAGTGGGCTCTCCTAACCACCCAAGCCCTAAAGCAGTAATTGTAATACCTAACTGACATGCTGATAAATACTCATCTAAATTCGAAGTTACTTTTTTAGCTGCCAATGCTCCTCGTCGTTTTTCACTAACGAGTTGATCAATACGACTGCTACGCACCTTAATAATTGCAAACTCAACAGCCACAAAAAATGCTGTTAACGCAATAAGGATGGCTACCATCAGTAATTTTAAAATATCCACATATGTCCTTTAGCTTTCTTAGCTAAAGTTACACCTCCTTTAAAAAAGAAGTTTCACTTTAGTTTCTTCATTTATTTGAAAGCAACCCTATATAAAATTCACCAATTTCAAGCCTCATACAATTCTAAAGGCAAGCCATCTGGATCTTGGAAAAAGACAAATTTTTTATCCGTAATTTCATCCATACGTATCGCTTCAGTCTCCACACCGCATTGTTTTAAATGGTTTACAGCTTCTTCTATATTTGTAACAGCAAATGCTAAATGTCTAAGTCCAGCTGCTTCTGGAAAACTTGGGCGCTCAGGTGGACTAGGAAATGAAAATAATTCAATTTGATACTCTTCCCCTACACATAAATCTAACTTATAAGAATCTCGTTCTTTTCTATATACTTCATTTATCGCTTTAAAACCTAATATCCGAGTATAAAAATCCTTTGACAGTTCATAATTCGAACAAATAATTGCAACGTGGTGCACTCTACATATATTCATGCTCTCTCTATTCCTTTCTTTACCAAAGATGCATATTCTCCCTTGAAATGAAAAACATATATAGCAGAATATCTCTTTTAGGGGGCTTACTATGAAATTTATTACTTTTTTCGTGGGACTTATCGTTGTTTTCTTCCTTGCTTATATTGCTAGCAACAATAAGAAACATATTAAATTTAAACCAATTTTCATCATGCTTATTATACAATTGATTTTAACCTATTTATTATTAAATACAGAAATTGGTCTCATACTTATTACGGTAATTTCTAGCCTGTTTACGAGGCTACTTGAGTATGCTGCCAGTGGTATAAACTTTGTATTTGGCGGTCTTGCAAATAAAGGGGAAATGCCATTTTTCCTTAACGTATTATTACCGATTGTCTTTATCTCCGTCTTAATTGGTATATTACAACATTTCAAAATACTACCATTCTTTATTCGTTGGATTGGTTTCTTTCTTAGTAAAATAAACGGTCTTGGGAAATTAGAATCTTACAACGCCATCGCTTCCGCTATTGTCGGCCAATCAGAAGTTTTTATTACGGTTAAAAAACAATTAGCCCAAATTCCAAAACATCGACTATATACACTTTGCGCCTCTGCTATGTCAACAGTATCTATGTCCATTGTCGGTGCCTATATGACAATGATTGAACCAAAATATGTAGTAACCGCACTCGTTCTCAATTTATTTAGTGGTTTTATTATCGTACTCATTATTAACCCTTACGACGTTAACGATGATGAAGACATTTTGGTAATAAAAGGGGAAAAACAAAGTTTCTTTGAAATGCTTGGAGAATACATTCTTGATGGTTTTCGTGTAGCAATTGTCGTCGGTGCTATGCTCATTGGATTCGTCGCATTAATGAGTTGCATTAATGACCTATTCCTCATTATATTCGGCATTACTTTCCAACAATTAATAGGCTATGTATTCGCCCCTATTGCATTTCTTATCGGCGTACCAAGTTCTGAAATTGTCACAGCGGGTAGCATTATGGCAACAAAGCTTGTAACAAATGAATTTGTAGCAATGATGGATCTTAGTAAAATTTCCAGCACTCTCTCTATCCGTACAGTTGGTATTATTTCTGTCTTCCTCGTTTCTTTTGCCAACTTTTCTTCCATTGGAATTATTTCCGGTGCGGTAAAAGGGTTAAACGAAGAACAAGGAAATATTGTTGCCCGCTTCGGCCTAAAATTACTATACGGCGCTACTCTTGTTAGTATTTTATCTGCGATTATTGTAAGTATTATGCTTTAATTAGGTAAAATTTTATCATTTTCTTATCCCTGTCTTTTGTATACAATAACGAATAGATGTCTTATAAATAATCAATACATCTATTTTTTATACATGTACAATACCTTTTATTTAGCGTAAAATATTTTTTATGTGTTTTAATACGCTTCTAGATGTATACACTTTGATTGTTTTAAAGGAGAAAAAATGATGAAATCCGACATTAACAACGAAACTCGAGCCAAAAAAGGACGCTCAAAGAAAAAGCGCCTACTTTGGTTCATTCTTATTCCATTACTTATTGTAGCAATGGGAGCAGGAGGCTATTCCTTCCATATATACAGTAAAGCAAAATCCGTCTTAAGCAACGCTTATTCTGAACTCGGCCGAGGAGATAAATCCAGCAAACGTGAAAAAGCTGTTAAACCTATGACTGATAATATTTCTGTCCTGATCATGGGTGTTGATGAAAGTGATATCAGGGAAAAAGGTTACGGAAAAGCGACTCGTACAGATGCATTACTACTTGCAACAATTAATAAAAATGATAAATCTGTTAAACTAGTCAGCATTCCACGTGATTCACGCGTCTTCATTAAATCACGTGATAAATATGATAAAATTACACATGCACATGTATTTGGTGGTGTAGACAGCACAATTGATACAGTAGAAAAATTTTTAGATGTACCAGTTGATTACTATGTAAAATTTAATTTCAAATCCTTTATCAAGATTGTTGATTCTCTAGGTGGTATAACTGTCGACGTTCCAGTTGAGTTCACAGAACAAAATAGTAGCGACGAAGCAGATGCAATTCACCTAAAAAAAGGGCGTCAACATTTAAATGGAGAAGAAGCACTTGCACTAGCTAGAACGCGTCATATTGATAGTGATTATATGCGTGGTCAACGACAACAACTTGTTTTAGAGGCTATTGCTGAAAAAGCCCTATCTCTCAATTCCATTAATAAAATCGGAAGCCTATTAGATGCTGTCGATACAGACTTAAAAACAAATTTAACTTTTGATGATATGATGACTATTGCAAAAAATTCAATGGATTCAAATTTAAAAATGGATAAATTGCAAGTGGAAGGTACTGATAAATATATAGGTGGTATTTATTATTACGTTCCAAACGAAAAGAGTGTTAATGATATATCGACAACACTTCAAGAACATCTCGGTGTTACGAATAAAAATGAGCATAAAAAATTATAATAAAAAGGCTGCNNGCAGCCTTTTTATTATAATTTTCAACATATTTCTCATGCATATTGTGACAAAAAGAGACAATTATTACAGCAGTGTAACGTTTTTTATGAAAACATTACACACGTAGTGAAAATAATAGTATACTAGGACGTACATAATGTTATTTTCATCATTTTTATACAAAAAATGTAATACATATATTTATACAAATTTTTCTGGGGGGAAATAAATGAAGCTAAGCAAAATACTGATTGGTTCCGCTATTGCTGGTGGCATATTACTTTGTGTTGGTGGTATTGGTGGATATCAATATGTATCCAAATTAAATAATCAACTAAATACAACTGCACTACCAAACACTACATTTGAAGGTATTTCTCTTGATGGAAAAAATAAAGCAGATATTCAAGCCCTTGTTAATCAAAAGGTGAATGAATTAAATCAAAAACCTCTTAACTACGTATTCCAAAATGATAAGCAAAATTACACGTGGAAAGATTTAGGAGTAGATTATAAAGAGAAGGATATTGTCGACAATATCTTTAAAGAACAAGAAGGGAACGTAATGAATCGTTACAACATGCGTAAGCAAGCTGAAAACGGTGAAGTAAAACGTGACTATAAATTAACACCACAATTAAATACAACAACTTATGAAACCTTTATAAAGGATAAATATAATGAAACATTAAAAAATCCTGTCAACGCCGAATTAAGTGTTGAAGGCTCTACAGTAAATATTAGCCAAAGTCAAAATGGAGAAAAAATTGATAAAGGAAAATTAACCGATTTAACAAGCGCAGCTATTACTTCTGGCACACCCGATGTTGTATTACCAGTTACACTAATAAAACCTGAACGTTCTACAGAAGATATACAACAAATGGGGATTAAAGAAGTGATTGCTGAATATTCTACCCCAATGGCTGGCCGTAATGGAAATCAATCCTATAACGTAAATAAGTCAGCTAATACGTTAAGTGGAGTTATTGTAGCACCTGATGAAACGTTTAGTTTTAATGGCCGTGTTGGCGTAACTGATGCTGCACATGGTTATAAATCCGCAGCAGTATATTCACAAGGTAAAGTTATACAAAGTGCAGGCGGAGGCGTTTGCCAAGTAAGTAGTACTTTATACAGCGCAGCTTTAAGGGCAGATTTAGGAATTGTTTCTCGAAGCAATCATTCTATGCCCGTAAATTATTTACCACTTGGGCAGGATGCAGCAGTGGCAGATTATGGTCCGGATTTAAAATTTAAAAACAATACAGGTAAGCATATTTACATTCAAGCATTTTCAAATGGCGGTAGTATTACTACACGTATTTTCGGTACAAATACTGGTAAAAATGTTGAAGTTTCTTCTCAAGTAATTAGTAATACTGGTGATAAAATAACAGCGGTTACGTATAAAAAAGTAACACAAAACGGTGAAGTACTCTCAAATGGACAAATTTCAAAAAGCGTATATAAAAGTGCCCCAAAACAATGAGATAATATCAAACGGACAAATTTCAAAAAGCGTATACAAAAAGGCGTGATCTACTCACGCCTTTTTCTTTTGCAATAATAGTAAAAAATTTTCCAAATGATCTTTCGTTTCTTCTAAAGACCACACACGATTGCCTTGCTTCGCAGCTAATACGCACGCTTCTTCCCACGCATTCTTTTTCTTCATATTTACTAATTCATCGCGTAATTTCAAAACAATCTCTTCGTCCTCTTGCTCTATAAACTCTTCCATCACGCTTACTATTTCATCCTCATGAATACTTAACGTACAGTATGATTTAAGAAAGTATTGTAATGTTGGATACATATATACTCCCCCCTTTATTTATCTGATGGATAAGAAGTAATAATCTTAAATCCTAGATTTCCTGATTTATCTCTCGCTAAAACAGTAACAGTCTTTACTAGTTTGTCTTTTACAATCATATTTTTCTTTATTACTGTTTTTCCAACTGGGAATGAATGAGTTGTATTCAATACAAGACGAGCCTCTTTAGAGTTTTTCAACCAATCCTGAATTTCTTTATCATGTTGTTTTAAACTATCTTTCACAGCCTTTGTCGCTGTTTCCTTATCATAGTATGTACTTGCCGCTGAAACTTTATCTGTCTTCAAACGATTCTTCAAATCCTCTTCTGATTTGCCTACATGCCTTTCAATCGTATGACCATTTTTAGGTGGCCCTTCCATTTCATCTAAAATATTATCACTAATTTTTTCTACTGATGTAGAATGATCCTCTTTTGGTTTTTCTGTTTTTTGTTCTTTTCCTGCACATCCACTTAAAATCAGCATTAGTGCCAATAAACTACTCAAGAAAAGACTACTTAATCGTTTCATCGTATCACCTCTTCCATGATTATTATCGTAACTCCACTAAAAGTCAATTTCACAAAGAAAAAATGTATACAGTTTTAAAATCCTCATTCATTTTGCTATATTTTCCACCCCCCTTTCATCAAATCACTGTTTTTCGCCCTTTTTAAAATATACCCCCATGTTTTTATAATTATTTCCCAGATAAAAACACCAATCGAAACACTCCATAAACCCTTTAAATACAGGATTTATGGAGTGTTTTTTAAACAAACTAAATATACCCCTACTTTCATATACCCAATACCTATATAAGGTATACAATTCCCTTTCTATCAACTGTTTTCTACATTATGTAAATTTGCACTTGCCTATACAATGTAAATATGGTGTAATGCAAAAAAAGATAAAGGATTTTAAAGAATGGCTGAAACAATTCAAAACTTCTTAACAGACTATTATTCAATCGCAATTCCACTTAGTATCTCAATCAACATCATCATCAGTCTTTTAGGTTTTATCCCTAGTATTTTTTTGACCGCCATTAATATACAGCTCTTCGGTGTAACAAATGGCACAATCATTTCGATCGCAGGTGAGGCATTAGGGGCTATTATCTCGTTTTATATTTATCGTATAGGCCTTCAAAAGTTCACTCACGATAAAGTAAATACGTATCCAAAGGTAGAACGCCTTCTTTACGTAGAAGGCAGAGAGGCATTTCTACTAGTCCTATCTTTTCGTTTTATTCCTTTCATTCCGTCCAGTATCGTTACTTTATTTGCAGCTCTAGGCAAAATGTCATTACTCTCTTTCAGTATTGCCAGCACAATAGGGAAAATACCGGCTTTATTGATTGAAGTATATTCTGCATATCATGTCATTAACGGAACAAATGAAGCGAAATGGATTATTACAATCGCAGGTTGTGTTGGATTATTTTATTTGTGGAAAAAATGGAGAAAAAAATAAAGAAGGAGCATAGGCTCCTTCTTTATTTTTGAGGTATTTTATTAATAACTATCCCTTAAAGCCTTAGTTTACACCAACAGCACTAAATGATTGCTTAACTGCTGCTACTTCTGCAGAGCTAGCACCATATAAATCAGCTGCAGCTTGTACTGCACCAGCACGTGCTTGACTAAATGTAGTAGATTGCGTGAAATACTGTGTATTTGCACGGTAGTAAATCGCACCTAATTTATCTTTACCGATACCAGTTACAGTTACACCAGAATGCGTACCACCATTTGCTAATAAATAAGCTTGTTTGTTAATGATACCACTGTTCGTATGAACTCCACCGTTATCACTTGAACCAGTGTAACGCTTAGAATAATGGTCTGGATCACCATATTTCGTTGGATCACTCATAGAGCGAAGCGCGTCTCCTGCTTTACCAGGCGTGTAAATATCTTCACCAATCTCCCAATCTGGATTACGGTTATCATAGAACTCTACTAAAGTACCAAAAATATCAGAAATTGCTTCATTTAATGCTCCTGATTCATTTTGATAAATTAAATTCGAGCTATTTTCCGTAACCGCATGCGTTAATTCATGACCAATTACATCAATTCCACCAGATAATGAAGTAAACGTTACACCATCACCATCTCCGTATACCATTTGTGATCCGTTCCAGAATGCATTATTATAATTACTTCCGTAATGAACTGTTGATTTTAACGGCGCTCCTGCATCATTAATAGAATTTCTATTAAATGTAGCTTTATAGTAATCATATGTTTTACCTGCATAGTAATGAGCATCTACCGCTGCTGCATCATACGCTGCATTGAAAACATTATCTGCATCTGCCCATAATGTTCCTGGTAATGTTGAACGGTTTTTCGCATCATATGTGAAAATCGTTGCCCCGCGTGTATTATCTTGTAAATAGTAAGATGATCCAGATAATGTTGTATTAAGCGACTTCGTATCTCCTAATACACCTTTACCAGTCCCTACTTTATTTGTTCCTGTTACAGGCTTTACAACTGCTTTTGCATCCTGCTTAGGAACCTCTTGTTTAACTGGAGACTTATCATCATTCGTCACATGATCGATTGTATTAAACTTATTTAACACTTTACCGCTTTCTGCCTCAATGAAATAGTAGTAGTTTCCTGGGCTCGGGTCTAAGAAGTTTAAATTCACAACGTATGCGTATGTTGTATCTTCACCATTTTGATATACATATAAGTCCGCCTTTGGTTCTACTTCATACTTCGGCGTTACTCCTAAATCTTGCTGCGCGATTTCAATCGCTTTTGCGCCTTCAATCTTATTTTTATTTTTCAACTTTTCCTTTTTGTCTAAATCAGGCGCAACTGTTCCAGACAATACTTTTAAAGAACCATCTTTACTTACGTGAGCTACTTGAGTAGAACCCCATACAGGCACTCCCTCGTAAACTTGTTGCATACGCACTACCGTTGAATCAGTTACTGCATCTTTCTTCACTTGTTTCACTTTGAAAGAATCTTGCGCACTCTTTTCCCCTAGCTTATAATCACCTTTTGCCGCGTTTAAGTAATCAAACACAACAGATTCCGCTTTCTTGCCAGTTGCTCCAGTTAGATCACCAGAAATAAATTCAGGTGACTGCACCGTCTCATTGTACTTCTTCGTAGAGAGTACATTTTTAGAATCCGCAAACGCAGAGCCTGTCCCTCCAAACGTTGTAACTGCCATTCCTGTCGCTAACACTAACGCTAAACTCTTCCTTTTCATATAACCTTCCCCCTAATAAAAAATTTTTGAAAAAGAGTAATTTTATATTAGCATTATGTTTCCACTATTAATATACTAAAAATTCAAATAATTAATTTCTCAAGTTTTGTAGAATTTTGAGGAACAAATATTGAAAAACCCCTTTCCGATTGGAAAGGGGTTTTTCAATATTTTCTTAACCATAAATATCTGGATTAGAATAATTTATGTCGCTTTTTTCCGAAAAATTAAAACCATAAATATCTGGATTAGAATATTGTATACTTCCTTCTTGTAAAGAGTTCAATCCATAAATATCTGGATTAGAGTAATTTACTGATCCTTCTTTCAAGGATTTTACTCCATAGATATCTGGATTAGAATAGTTAACCCCAAAAGACAAAATTGCCACTATACTCATTCCTACCACACCATACATACGGCTTTTCAATTCAATTCCTCCTTTTCTTCTAAAACTTTAATAGCTTCTTTATAATATCTATTACTTTCTTCATACTTAAATTCATTTTCCAAATACATAGCTAATTCTAAATAAGCATTTTTCAATTCTTTCATACTACCTACACTCTTAAAGAACGGAATAGCCTCATTCTCTAAGAATCTCTTAAATTCTTGAGGTTCACCAAAATATTTATACTTAAATATAAAAAACGAATAAATCATTTTATTATATTTTTCATCACTACGTGAGCAATCAATTCCTTTTTCTATCCATTCCTGCGCCTCTTCATAACGCTTAAGATGAATGCATTGTTTAGCGAGCCCATAAATCGTTTCAATATAATTCATATTGACTGTCTGCTGTAATTCAAAACTTTGGAGAAAATAGTTCTTTGATTTATCATGCTCATTTTTATAATGATATAATTCTCCCATATTATTTAAAGTCATAGCTTTCATCATGTCTTTTTCCGCAAAAGAATCTACTTCTCGCAATATACTTTCATAAATCTTTAAAGCTTCTTCATATTGCGCTTTTTCTACATAACTTAAAGCAATAATCGTTTGGCAATTTATTACATAACGGAATTTATATTCACTACGGAATCCTTCCATAGCAATATGAGCAAAATGCATAGCTAAATGTGGGATATTTAGATGACTATACGCTAGACTCAAGTTATAATATATCCCCGTTTCATAATACCCTTGCTCCTTAGCCATTTCTTCTGTCTCAATTAAATACTTCAAACTTTCTTTATGCTTATATTGCAAACTAAGTAATAGAGCTTTACTATACGTATACAACATCTTCTGAAAAGGTGAGTACTTCTTGTACACTTTTTTCAATCTATCCAATTCTTCTTCAACAGCAGGAAAATCCCTTTTCATAATTAAATAACGTGTATACAGCAGTTTATAATAATTTATAATTTCAAAATCCAACACATGCTTCATTTCACCTTGCAACTCTTCGTATATGCGCTCTACTTGTTGCTTGTCCAAATGAACTAATGCATTCAACCACTCGTCCAACTTCACTTTCACATCTTCTTCTACATCTCTCAAATCCGTCACAGCAATTTCTAGTCTTGTGCAGAGCAATTGTAGAATTTCTTCTGATGCTTCAATCTTTCCATTTTCGATCTTACTTAAGTATGAGACAGAACAAATGCCCTGACATAATTCTTCTTGTGTCATTTTTTGCTGTAGCCGTTTATAAAAAACTTGCTTGCCTATTTTTTCTAATGTTTGTTGCATTGTCCTCCTCCATTCTCATTACCCCCACTACTCTAATAATACATAAAATCTAGAGAAATATAAATTGATAAATGTAAATTTTCTAAAAAATATGCATTATTTCATTTTTTTCTCTCTTGACTTCAATCCCCTATTACTTCTTTGCTACGAAAGGGGAAAAATTGGTATACTATAACCAAATTACGGAGGTGTTTTCGCAATGAATCATTATAAAGACGATAGTTACGCCTTACATACAGATTTATATCAAATCAACATGGCTTATACATATTGGAAAGATGGTATTCATACTCGCCGTTCTGTTTTTGATCTATACTTTCGAAAGCTTCCATTCGAAAACGGCTATGCTGTTTTTGCTGGTCTTGAAAAAATTGTAGAGTACATAGAAAATTTCAGCTTTACCGAAAGTGACATCGCTTATTTAGCAGAGCTGCAATTTGAAGAAGACTTCCTTCATTATTTACAAAACATGAAATTTACTGGCACGATTCGTAGTATGCAAGAAGGCGAAGTTGTTTTTAATAACGAACCATTATTACGTGTTGATGCACCGCTTGGCGAGGCACAAATAATTGAAACTGCCCTCTTAAATATTGTAAATTACCAAACATTAATTGCTACAAAAGCTGCACGTATGAAGCACGCTGCAAATAATGATGAGCTTTTAGAGTTCGGTACAAGACGCGCTCATGAGTTTGATGCTGCCCTTTGGGGAACACGAGCTGCCTTTATTGGTGGTTTTTCATCTACAAGTAACGTTCGCGCAGGGAAACGATTTGGCATCCCTGTAGCTGGCACACATGCCCATTCTTTCGTTCAAGCATATCGCGATGAATATGTTGCATTTAAAAAATATGCTGAAACACATAAAAAATGTGTATTTCTTGTCGATACATACGACACATTAAAATCTGGTGTTCCAAATGCGATTCGTGTTGCAAAAGAGTTCGGGGATCGTATCGATTTTTATGGCATTCGCCTTGATAGTGGTGATATGGCATATTTATCAAAGGAGGCCAGAAAACAACTTGATGCAGCTGGATTTACAAACACAAAAATTATCGCTTCTAGCGATTTAGATGAATATACGATTATGCACTTGAAATCTCAAGGGGCAAAAATTGATGTATGGGGTGTTGGTACAAAGCTGATTACATCCTTTGAGCAGCCAGCATTAGGGGCTGTTTACAAACTAGTTGCGATTGAAGATACTGACGGGAAATTAAATGACACGATTAAAATTTCATCTAACCCTGAAAAGATTACAACTCCAGGGCTTAAACGAATTTATCGTATTATTAACCGTGTTAACGATCATGCAGAGGGCGATTATATTGCTTTAGAGTCAGAAGAACCCGGAAAAGAAGAGCGTTTAAAAATGTTTCATCCAGTTCATACATATATAAGTAAATTCGTAACAAGCTTTGAAGCACGCGAACTGCATCAAGATATTTTCATTAACGGTAAAAGAGCGTATGAATTACCTAATATATTAGATATTCAAAAGTATAATGAACGCAGCCTCTCACTATTTTGGGAAGAGTATATGCGAACTTTAAACCCTGAAGAGTACCCTGTCGATTTAAGCCAAGAATGTTGGGATCATAAAATGAATTATATTCAAACTGTTCGAGAACAGGTTGAAAAAAACATACAAAAATAAAGTGAAGCTTTAATCAGTGGGTTTTGTCCCTCCCCCACTTCTCCATTTTTCAATACTATATGGATATTTGTAAAAAATATATTGAAATAATAAGAAGAATATTATTATTTTGCAAATTTATATATTACATTGTTCAAAAACAAAATAATATTTGATATTATTTTCTTGAGTCCATTTCAACAAAATAACCAATAAAAAAGAGGACGCAATTGCGTCCTCTTTTTTATAAATCTTTTACTCTTAGTACACGCATTGCATTTAATACTGCAAGTAACGTCACACCAACATCTGAGAAGACTGCTTCCCACATTGTTGCAATACCAAAGGCGCCGAGTAATAACACTAACCCTTTTACCCCTAATGCAAATATAATATTTTGCCATACGATGCTACGTGTACGTTTTGCAATTTTTACTGCTGTCACAATTTTTGAAGGCTCATCAGTCATAATAACGATGTCAGCAGCTTCAATTGCTGCATCTGACCCTAAGCCGCCCATCGCAATACCAACGTCTGCCCTTGCTAGTACTGGCGTATCATTAATACCATCACCGACGAATGCAATCTTTTCTTTACCGCGTTTTGCTGCATCAATTTTTTCGATTTCTTCTACTTTTTGGTGTGGTAATAATTCGGCATGAACTTCATCTAAACCTAATTCTTTACCAACAGCTTCCCCGACTGATTTTGCATCACCAGTTAACATGACTGTCTTCTTAATACCTAGTTCTTTTAACTTTTGAATTGCTTGTTTTGAATCCTCTTTTACCTCATCAGAGATAACAATATAACCTGCATATTTACCATCTACAGCAACATGAACTAGTGTACCTACTGTATTTGGTTGCTTAAATGTAATGTTTTCTTTGCTCATTAATTTAGCATTACCTGCGAAAATTTCTTTTCCTTGTACTTTTACAACCGTACCATGACCAGAAATTTCACTATAGTCTTCAATAGCATTTTCATCGATTGATTTTCCATATGCATTTCGAATAGATTGTGCAATCGGATGATTTGAATATACTTCTGCAAATGCTGCATATTCTAATAGCTCTTCAGCTGTGATACCTTCACTAGGCTCCATCTTCGTACCTTTAAAGACACCTTTTGTTAATGTTCCTGTTTTATCAAAAACGATATATTTCACATCATTCAATGCTTCTAAATAGTTACTTCCTTTTACTAAAATACCACTTTTAGATGCCCCACCAATACCGCCAAAGAATCCAAGAGGAATCGATACAACGAGCGCACATGGACAAGAGATTACTAAGAACACTAAAGCTCTATAAATCCAATCGGAGAATGTAGCACCCTCTAAAATAAGTGGTGGAATAAATGCCATTATTGCTGCTGTTATAACTACAACAGGAGTATAATAACGTGCAAACTTTGTAATAAAGTTTTCTGTTGGCGCTTTTTTGCTACTTGCATTTTGTACTAAGTCTAAAATTTTCGATACAGTGGATTCACCGAACTCTTTTGTAACTTCGACAATTAATACACCATTTTGGTTTACAAAACCACTTAATACGTCATTACCAACTTCTACTTCCCTCGGTACAGACTCACCTGTTAACGCTGAAGTATCCATCATTGATGTTCCCTCAACTACTTTCCCGTCTAACGGTACTTTTTCACCTGGTTTTACGATAATATACTCACCAATTTGCACATCTTCTGGTGATACTTGTTTCGTTTCGTTTCCAACTTTCACATTCGCATAGTCAGGACGAATATCCATTAATGACGTAATTGATTTTCGAGAACGATTTACTGCAATACTTTGGAAGAGTTCCCCTACTTGGTAAAATAGCATAACTGCTACCGCTTCTGGATATTGTTGAATCGCGAAAGCTCCTAAAGTTGCAATTGCCATTAAAAAGTTTTCATCGAACACTTGGCCGCGAGTTATGTTTCTTACCGCTCTCCAAACGATATCTCCACCTATTAATAAATAGGCAAGGACGAATAATGGAATTGTTATCATTTGCGGTAATCCGGCTAACGCAGCAATTCCTGTCAAAATTCCACCGACTACTAATCTTCCTATCA
Organism: Bacillus sp. SRB_331; assembly: GCF_003264175.1. Classification (NCBI taxonomy): domain Bacteria; kingdom Bacillati; phylum Bacillota; class Bacilli; order Caryophanales; family Bacillaceae; genus Bacillus; species Bacillus sp. SRB_331. The sequence goes on from NZ_NADV01000026.1 coordinate 139,298, forward strand.
TCTTTTTCACATTTCCATCACCATGATCATGGTCGTGTCCTTTTTCCTCTTCACGAACAACTTTTACATCAGGCTCTAACTTTTGAACAACATTTTTTATATTTTGTACAGTCGATTCAAGTTCTCGTTTATTTGCAACTTCTACTCGTAATTTCTTTGATACGAAATCAACAGTCGCTTCTGAAATTGTTGGCATTTCCTTTACCTTATTTTCAATCTTCATTGCACAATTTGCACAGTCTAAGCCTTCTAATACAAATACTTCTTTTACTGATTTTGTTTTTTGCTCTTCTTGCACTTTAATATGTGGCTCTAATTTTGTAACAAGTTGCTTCGCTTCCGTAACAACTTGATTTTCTTTATTTTGCGGTGTTTCTAAAAGCATCGTTTTTGTTGCAAAGTTTACGGAACAAGATGTTACCCCTTCTATATTCCCAACACCTTTTTCAATTTTCATTGCACAATTTGCACAATCTAAACCTTCTAGCATAAGTTTTTTTTTCACTAATGCTTCTGCCATCGTTCTCCCTCCTCGCTTTTTTATTCTTCCTCGTTTACGTGTTCAAACGCTTGCTCGAAGATATGAATTACGTGTTGATCAGCTAATGAGTAATAAACTACCTTTCCTTCTTTACGGTTCTTTACAAGCTTTGCTTGCTTTAATACACGAAGCTGATGTGAGATTGAAGATTGCGTCATTCCTAATAAATAAGCTAAATCACAAACACACATTTCAGCTTCAAATAATGCATGTAATATTCTCGTACGTGTACGGTCACCTAATACTTTAAATAATTCTGCTACTTTACTTAAACTTTCATCAGTCGGAATTGTTTGTTTTACTTGATCCACGATTTCCTCGTGAATTACCGTTTGAGAACATGCTTCCTGTTGCGTTTCTATTTTATTTCCAGCCATTATAGCTCACCTCTTTAATTGAACATATGAACAATCATTCATATATCTTATACTCTTATTATATGAGCGTCTGTTCATATGTGTCAATAAAATCCGTAAGATTTTTTTGACAATTTCGTTCACATTTCAAAATAAACACATAAATATTCTCCGCATCTATCATGCTCTTCATACAAAAAGGATGCACGAAAGCTATCGTACATCCCTTCTTATTTATCCCGCATTAACGGGCAGTAAGACTCCCACCTCAAAATGCAGCTGGAACAAGGAAGTTAGGTGGGAGATTAACTGCCCGTAAAAGCCCGATTGGCGAGGGCTAATAATCAGTGGGGGATGAAGCCCCCCACTGATTAAAGTTTCACTTTATTAACTTTCACTGCATCCACAATTAACGAAGCGAATCCTAATTTACCATCTTGATTTCTATGATCAAAACGTTTCGATCGATAAATAAATCCACCGTTCTCTTCCCAATCACTATAATGAAACTGGCCATTCTCATCACAGTATTCTAAAAGCTTTACTTGAAAACCTGCTGCTTCAAACATAGATATAATCGTTTTGTAGTTATGTACAATTTTATGACTTGCAGCTGGATGATCTAACGGACCGGGTCCTCCCACTTGCACACCACGCTGATATTCTTCATTGGGGAAAAATGCATCCGGCACTGCACAACGAATATAACCATCATCTTGTAAAAACTCAAAGCATATTTTAGCTGCTTCTATACCTTCTTCATACGATAAATGCTCCCATACGTGTTCAGCTAAAATTACCGATAAAGAATTAGGCTGAAATTTATTAAGCCACGTTTCTCTTTTTAATAAATTTAATTCTTCTTCATTCGTATGTAACCAACCTGGGTTATTATTATATCCCTCTGCTCCAACGACAACTTTCGTCTCCATCTTTCCACCCCTTCTTATATTCCGACATAAAAATTCGACAACATAACATTGGTCTCCTTTATTTCCCCAAAAGAAAAAGCCTTGCGCGCTCCCTAGACGCACAAGGCTTACTAACTTTATATCCCTTTAATTAGCTTTTTCTAAACTATCTTGCGAACTTCCATCGTCTTTTAAATGACTATGTTTTTTCGAATAAACAAAGTATACAACCACTCCGATTGCTAACCAAACACCGAAGTATATCCATGTTTTTAACGGTAGATTTACCATTAAGAATAGACAGCTTGCAACTGAAATAATCGGTAAGATTGGTACAAGTGGTACCATAAATCCACGTTGTAATTTCGGATGCGTTTTACGAAGAATGATGACAGTTACACCAACCATCGCAAATGTTAATAACGCTCCAATATTCGCTAAATTCGACAATTCTTTTAAATCGATAAATCCGGCAATTAAAGCACTACCAATTCCTGTTAACCAAACTGAAAATGTTGGTGCTTCTGTCTTCTTGTCAATTTTCGCAAAAGATTTTGGCAATAAACCGTCACGGCTCATAGCGAAGAATACACGTGTCGTAGCGTAGATGTATGCGAAAATTACAGCCATAATACCAATTACAGCTCCAATAGCGATTACACCAGCCACTTTATCTTGTCCTACAACTTCTAATACATAGGCCATCGCTTCAGGTACATCTAATTCCTTATAAGAAACCATACCTGTCATAACGAGACAAACTACAACATAAATGATTGTACAAATGACTAATGAAGCAATAATACCAATCGGCAAATCACGTTGTGGATTTTTCACTTCTTCAGCAGAAGTTGCTAATGCATCAAATCCTAGGAAAGCGAAGAATACTGCTGCTCCTCCGGCAAAGACTCCACTTAAGCCGTACGGTGCAAATGGTATCCAGTTTTCTGGTTTCACATAGAATACACCAACTGCAATGAATAAAACAACAATACCAATTTTAATTAATACCATTATGTTATTCACACGCTTACTTTCTTTTGTACCTCGTGATAATAACCAAGTTATCACCAACGTAACGATAACTGCGGGTAAGTTCACCATACCACCTTGCGATGGAATCGTTAACAACGCTTTTGGAATTTCAAGTCCCAATCCACTCACTAAATTATTGAAATAACCTGTCCATCCGCCAGCTACTGCGGCAGTCGTTACGACATATACGGATAACAATGTCCACCCCATTAAATGGGCAACAAACTCACCAATTGTTGCATATGAATATGTGTACACACTACCTGAAACAGGAAGTGCAGATGCAACCTCTGCATAACATAAAGCTGCAAATCCACAAACAATTGCTGCAATCATGAATGAAAAAATAACTGCTGGACCAGCATCTCTTGCTGCTACTAATCCCGTTAATACTAGAACTCCTGTACCAATTATCGCACCAATCCCTAGCATTGTTAGGTCAAATGCCCCTAGCGTTTTCGTCAAAGTTTTACTTTTACTTTCCCCTAACAATTGCGTAACGGATTTCTTTTTAAATAGGTTGGCCACGATGAATGCCCCCTTTTACCAAGAAGAGCTAAGAGGTATTATCTCTTAGCTCTTATCATGTTGTTTTATATATTGTTCGATTTTGTTTTGTATAATGCTTCTATTAGCAAGATACTGTTTCTGCTTCTAATAATTCTTTAGCACCTTTGTACTCTACACCGTGAGCTTCTGCAACTGCTTCGAATGTTACATAGCCTTCTAATGTGTTAATACCTTTTAATAATGCAGAGTTGCCTAGGCAAGCTTCTTTGTAGCCTTTGTTAGCAATTTGTACTGCATATGGTACTGTTACGTTTGTTAATGCAAGAGTTGATGTACGTGGAACCGCACCTGGCATATTTGCAACTGCATAGTGAACAACGCCGTGTTTTTCATAAGTTGGGTTATCATGAGTTGTAATACGGTCAGTTGTTTCGAAAATACCACCTTGGTCAATCGCGATATCTACAACAACAGAACCTTGTTCCATTGATTTAATCATTTCTTCTGTTACAAGTTTTGGCGCTTTTGCACCTGGGATTAATACTGCACCGATTACAAGATCAGATTCTTTTACAGCTTCTGCAATATTGTAAGGATTAGACATTAAAGTTTTTACTTGGTTTCCGAAAATGTCATCTAATTGACGAAGACGTTCTGCACTTAAGTCGATGATTGTTACATCCGCACCTAGTCCAACTGCAATTTTAGCAGCATTTGTACCAGCTTGTCCACCACCGATAATTGTTACTTTACCACGTTTAACTCCTGGAACACCTGCAAGTAAGATACCTTTACCGCCTTTGTTTTTCTCAAGGAATTGCGCACCGATTTGTGCAGCCATACGACCAGCTACTTCACTCATAGGTGCAAGTAATGGTAATGAACGGTTTTCTAATTGTACTGTTTCATATGCGATAGCAACAACTTTCTTTTCAATTAACGCTTTTGTTAATTCTGGCTCTGGAGCTAAGTGTAAGTATGTGAATAAGATTAAACCTTCACTGAAATGTTTGTATTCGCTTTCAACTGGTTCCTTAACTTTCATAACCATTTCCATGTTCCAAGCTTCTTCAGCTGTATCAACAATTTTTGCTCCCGCTTCAACATACTGAGCATCTGTGAAACCAGATCCTACACCTGCATCCTTTTGAATGAATACTTCGTGATTGTTACGAACTAAATGTACAACACCTGCTGGTGTCATTGCCACACGGTTTTCGTTGTTTTTAATTTCTGCTGGTACCCCAATACGCATAATGAAATGCCCCCTTATAATTAACAGAAAAAAGAAAGTCTTTTTTCTTTTTGTAATAATTAATAACTTATGTCCTTATTCTAGCATAACTTAAAAATTATGAAAACGCTAACATACTATTTTTTTAAAGTTTATATATTTAGAATAGTGTAAATATACGAAACATTGATTCTATTGGGTTGTTTGTACTATCTCATTATCTATCACTCTATTTACATTATATCCATTCAAAACGCATAGTAATTATTTATTATTTGACAATAATGTAACAATGCAAAAAAACTAAGTAGTTACGTATACATATACACTTATTACTTTGTACAATACTTTAGAAATATATTCTTTCCATAAAAAAACAGCTACTAGCATTTAGCCAGCAGCTGGATAGATCATAAATAACTTTGAAAATAGATCTTCTGTCGTCTCGGTAATTTTATCAAACATATCACTTTCACGATCTTCTTGCTCTTTTAACATCTTAATTGTTTCACGTGCGTCTTCAGGATAATCGGTAATGATACCATCCACGTTTAACTTATAATATGCCTTTAAACTTTCCATATCATTTACTGTCCATACGTAAATTGGCTTGTTTATCTTCCTTGCTTCTTTTACTAATTTCTTATTTAACATGTATTCTTCTGCTACATAAAAATCAGCCTTCACATTCTTTAAGTCAGCTCTACTCGCATACAGTATATATCCTACTTTTATATTTGGATTTGCACGTTTAAACTCTTTAATAAGCGGATAGTGTAACGTTTGAATGACACATTGCTTCTCAAATTCATTATCTTTAATCGCTTTTAATACTTTGTTTACGAAATCTTTTTCGCCACCATGGAGCTTCACTTCAATATTAAGTTTGATTTTTCCTTTTGCCAGCTTAATGATCTCATCAAGTGTACTTATTTGTCCTGAAAACCCATCTTGACTAAGGGTAAGCTGTCTTAACTCCTCCATCGTTAAATCTGACACGTGAACATTAGCATTCGCAAGACGTTTTAGCTTCAAATCATGTATAACTGCTAGTTCACCGTCTTTTGTTTGCAGTACATCAATTTCAGCGTAGTCTGCTTTGGCATCAATAGCCCCCTGCAGAGCTTCTTTCGTATTCTCTACACCTTTTGAAATATAACCACGGTGAGCCATAATAATTGGTTCTTTATATGAATTTGAAATAAACGTTACAATGAAGGCAACGACCATTCCGGCAGTAATAATTCCTACAATATATACACCAATAAATTTCCAACGATGTTTTTGGAAGAAACATTTATCTGCTTTTGTTTTCGAATAATCTAATCCTTCTTCTAATAAAACATCTTCAACCGGAACCTTTTGTAAATACAATCGTGTTATTGCCATAATATAAAATGGCGTCACGATAAAACTAAATAAATACAATGTACTCGTTAAAAATACAGACATTGTTGATTCTGCTAATAATGCAAATGTTCCCTGTGGATTTGTAAATTCATACATGCCCCATAGACACAATAAATACATTCCAAAAAATACACCGTACACAATCCCTATTGAAATAAAAAATCCTACTAAAAAGAATAGTACTTTAAAAAAACTTTCTTTTACTAACGTTGCACTTTTACGTGCTGCTGTGCGAAACGGCTTTTGCTCTAAAACAACAATAGGTAGAACAAAAATCCAGCGAAGGTTCAAATACGCAACTACAGCAAAGAACGTGTAATAACCAACTTGTCCCATCGTTGTCTTAAACAGTTCTCCTGTAATAAAGTTAGGAATTTGAATTTGCGGAATTAATGCCGTTTCATATCCAAGATTTAAAAGAGGTAACAATACGACAGCATATAAAATAAATCCTGGTAAGCAATATGTGAAAAGAGTAGGTAAATACGTTACGGTTTTATATAAAATCGGACGTAATTTCACCTTTTGTCTTTTATGAGCGAAGTACGAAATGATAATAAGCACCGCAAATTCCGTAAAGATAAGAAACAGTGCTAACAATGATAAAATTACGATTGCCAAAATGCCGTATGGTGTCTTTAAAAACGCTAATAATTCATCATTCGTCGCATTTGCATAACCACCAAAATACAATAACTTATTAAAAATGATCCCAAATAGCGGGACAAATACAACCGCTGCTAATAATTTATAAGCAAGTTGAAAGGTTAATACATTCCAAAAAGCAAATCTAACTGTTTGAAAGGAATGTCCCATTACCCCTGGTATAGATAGTCTTTTACGGTGTTGCATATATTCCTCCACATTCTAAAACGATATTTGAGATGGATTCCATATTTCCATTTCCAACCCATCTTTTTAATAATAATATATTCCGCTTAACATGAACACTCTTATACATACAATGAAAAAGTGATGGCTACTTGCCATCACTTTTTCATTTACTCTATTTTTTCTCTAACCCTTGACCAAATGCTTTCAAGAAGCTAAAACCGAATGTAATTGCTCTATTGATATCTGGATCTTTTAACACTTTAAAGAAATCCATCACTTTTGTTTTTTTACCACTATTTAATTCCTCTGTTGCAAATTGTAATCCAGTGACTAAACTAGATGTTATTTGTTTCGTTATTTCTGGGTCCACTGAAGATAATGCCTCTCCTGCCCCCATCATATTGTTTAATGCATTTTTTACTGGTTCACGATTCAATTGTTCAACAGCTATTTTGGAAACATCTTCTTTTGCAGCAAGTAAACTAATTGCTGCATCTAAAATTCCAGCTTTTTGCAACTGCGCTAATAGCTGCATCGTCTCTTCTACTGCTTCTCTATTTTCAGCTAGATCATTTAACAACTCATCTGTTACTTGCTGTTTTTTTTCTTCTTCTGTTACAATCTTCTTTTTAATTAAAGTAATCTCTTTTGCCATTATCTCCGCCCCCTAATTCTGGTCCACAAGTGATACGTATTGTTTTCTTTGCCACTTTCGCTCGATTTCAACACCATTTTGCGGATGACGTTTTTTATCTCTCGGGTTTGAAGATGGTAACGGACGATTTCCTTTTTCACGTAATACGCGCAGTTTCACCATTGTTTGTTTATAAGCTGGTGTACACGTATAAATGTCTGTTGCTGTTCCTGTTAAAATATTGATTGCCTCTTCATTTACTGTTGCATGCATCGGCAAATATAACTCATTTCCAGTTACACGATCTGTAACAAGCGCTTGTACTTTGATTTTTCCAAATGGTGATGCTAACTCTACAAGACCACCATCTTTCACATTGCGTTCTTTAGCAAGTTCAGGTGAAATTTCAACAAATACTTCAGACACTTTAGATAAAATACCAGCCGACTTATTCGTCATATTCCCTTCATGGAAATGCTCTAGCATACGGCCATTATTTAATAGTAAATCATACTCATCTGGTGCTATAACTGGCGGAACCCATTCATCTAGTGATAAACGTGCTAGTTTGTCTGGGAAGTTAAATCCATCTACATATAATAATGGTGTATCACTACCATCATGGCTACCCCAACATAAACTATTCCAGCCTTCTAGACGGTCGTACGTCGCTTGAGAGTATAACGGTGCAAGCGATGCAATTTCGTCCATAATTTCACTTGGACTTCCATAATTCCAGTCTCCGCCCAGTGCACGAGCTACTTTTTGTAAAATCCACCAATCTGGTTTTGAATCACCAAGCGGTTTCAATACTTCGTATAATCTTTGAATACGGCGCTCTGTATTCGTAAACGTTCCTTCTTTTTCTAAGCTTGGTGCTGCTGGTAAAATAACATCGGCGAAACGAGCTGTTTTCGATAAGAACATATCTTGAACAACAAGGAAGTCTAAATTCGCTAAAATATGTTGTACATGGTTGGCATTTGAATCTACTAAAGCCATTTCTTCTCCCATAACATACATACCACGTAGTTTTCCTTCTTCGGCCGCAAGTAACATTGCGATATTATTTAATCCCGGTTCTTTCGGAATGGTAGTACCGTATGCTGTTTCAAATTTCGCACGATGCACATCATCTGAAACAGCTTGGTAACCCGGAAGCCAGTTCGGTAATGTCGCCATATCACAAGCACCTTGTACGTTATTATGCCCGCGTAACGGATACGCACCGGCACCAGGACGACGGTAGTTACCTGTAACGAGAAGTAAATTTGAAATTGCTGCTGACGTTGTACTTCCTCCTGTATTTTGAGTTACACCCATTCCCCAAAGTACACAAGTACCATCTGCTTCATATACCATACGAGCCATTTCTTTTAACTGAGCTTTAGAAATCCCTGTAATTCCCTCAGTATAATCAAGCGTATATTTTTCTAGCATTTTGCTATATTCATCAAAATTCTTTACATTTTCAGCTATGAACTTTTTATCGTGCCAATCTTGATCAATAATGTATTTCGTTATCCCAGCAAGCCATACATAATCCGTCCCTTGACTCGGGTGAACAAATATATCAGCACGCTCCGCCATTTCATGTTTACGAAGGTCTGCGACAATTAGTTTTTGTTCATGTAATTTATGAGCACGCTTCACTCTAGTTGCAAGTACAGGATGTCCTTCTGTTGGATTTGCCCCAACAATAATAACAAGACCTGCCTCAGCAATATCTTTCACTGTTCCAGCATCTCCGCCCATACCGACAGTTTTAAATAAACCGTCTGTTGCTGGAGATTGGCAATAACGGGAACAGTTATCTACATTATTTGTTCCATATATTTGACGAGCTAGTTTTTGCATAAGATAGTTTTCTTCATTTGTTACTTTCGAAGAAGAAATAAATCCAAACGCATCGCTACCATACTCTGATTTAATATGTTGCATATTAGATGCAACAACTTCAAGAGCCTCTTCCCATGAAGCCTCAACAAACATATCTCCTTGGCGAATTAACGGCTTTGTAATACGCTCTTCACTGTTCACAAAGTCCCATCCGAATTTTCCTTTTACACATGTGGAAATACCATTAACCGGTGCATCTGAAACAGGTTGCACTTTTAAAATTTGACGATCTTTCGTCCATACTTCAAATGAACAACCTACACCACAAAATGTACAAACTGTTTTTGTCTTATTAATTTTCGTCTTACGCATCGCGGACTCTACTTCTGAAACTGCTAAAATACTGCTATATCCAGGCTCTACATCTTTTACAAAATCAATCATTGGATTTAGCACATCTGGTTTTAAACCAGTCATAAATCCAGCTTCTCCTAGCATCGTTTTTTCCATTAATGCATTACAAGGACAAACTGTTACACATTGCCCACAGCTAACACAAGACGAGTCATTTATACTCACACCATTGTCCCAAATAACACGTGGACGGTCTAAACTCCAATCAATCGATAAAGTTTCATTCACTTGTAAATTTTGGCATACTTCTACACACTGCCCACAAGCAATACATTGATTTGGATCGTATCGATAGAATGGATGCGACGTATCCACTTCGCATGCACTTACTTTCGGTTCATATGGATATTTCTGTTCTTCAATCTCCATCATATGTACTGTATTATGGACTTTACAGTTACCATTATTGTTATCACATACTGTACAATACAATAAATGATTCTCTAATATTCGGTCCATCGCTTCAGTTTGTGCTTCCTTTGCACGTTCCGATTGCCTCTCAATATGCATGCCATCTTCCAACTTCGTCGAACAGGCACGTAATAAACTTCCATTCACTTCTACAATACATGTATCACAAGTTTGAATAGGATCTACCTCTGGTACATGACAAATTTGAGGATGTTCTAAATTACTTTCGTTAAACAATTGGAGTATCGTCTTTTCACCTGATACGAAAAATTCTTTACCATCAACGGTTACACGGGCTGTCTGTTCTGTCATAGTTTCCCCTCTCCTTACAACTAACTGTACAACACAATTATGAATCCGTTTTCATAATTGTGTTGTACATATTTTTGAAGCGCCCTGTTGAAATACTTTCCTTTGGAAGTCGATTCTAGATGTTATAAGGTATAACTACGAAAGCTTGAAAATGTCGCTATTCTACAAATCTATTATATCGTACATATACAATAATAACCAAAATAATCTGCCATCTTCTTGTTATTAGATGCTTTTGTTTTTTCGATGTTTTATGATAAATATGGAGAAAAATACATATAAAGGGGAATTTAATATGGGGCCTATTCAAGAAACATATACAATTGTACGTTATCAATCTGGTACATTTTCAAAACAAACCGATGAGGTTGTTACGGAATCTCCCATTACAATTAAATTAAATAGCGAAGAATACGTAACAGTTGTATGCACTCCTAATTACATTGAAGATATGGTAACCGGTTTTTTAATTTCTGAAGGAATTATTTCTTCTTATAAAGATATTGAAGAATTATGGATCCAAAAAGAAAACGGAATTGTCCATGTAAAATCATCAAAAATTAATCCGCTCTATCAAACTTTATATAATAAACGGTACGTAACTTCTTGTTGCGGGAAAAGTAGACAAGGTTTTGTTTTCGTCAACGATGCAGCAAAAGCAAAAAAGTTACATGATATACATATAACTATTACTCCGGAAGAATGTTTTCACCTAATGACTTCCTTACAACAATCTTCAACTACATTTCGCCAAACGGGTGGTGTGCATAATACCGCTTTATGTGATCGAAATAACATTCTTTTATCAAGAATGGATATCGGAAGACATAATGCGCTAGATAAAATATACGGTCATTGTTTACGAAACAATATCTCTGTTCAAGGGAAAATCATTGCGTTTAGCGGACGCATCTCATCTGAAATTTTGTTAAAGGTTTCAAAAATAGGTTGCGAAATTGTACTATCTAAATCAGCTCCAACTAAACTAGCTCTGCAACTCGCCCACGATTTAGGTATTACCGTAGTAGGATTTATTCGAAATGGATCTTGCAATATTTATACACATCCAGAACGAATCGATGGCTACAAAATAAACGATTGAATACGTAAAAGAAAGTGAAAATTTAATCAGTGGAGGGTTTTTCCCTCCTCACTAATTATTAGCCCAACCAATCGGGCTTTTACGGGCAATCCGACTCCCACGAATAGTTGGATAAAAATGACTCCTTTACAAAGCGGGAATTTTAGTTATAAAAATGTAACATATTAAAACCTTGAATAGTTAATAAAGTTAATATATAATTTCATTACATAAAGTGAAACTATAATCAGTATGGGGGTGTTCATCCCCCACTGATTATTAGCCTTCACCAATCGGGCTTTTACGGGCAGCCCGACTCCCACCTAACTTCTTTGCTCCAGCCGAATTTTGAGGTAGGAGTTTTACTGCCCACAAATAGCGGGATAAATAAAATGAAAACATAGTAGCATAATCTTTTCATTCTTTTACAAATTAAGAAAGAATAGTCACAGAATACATTTAACTAAACTTAATCTTACAAAGTTAATGAATTAAATTTGAATCAATCTAGGAGGTTACAACTATGGAAATTCGCTTATTAACAACAGAGGATGCAGAAATTTATTTGAAAGTGTGTATGGAAGGTTTAATGAAAAACCCTGAGGCTTTTAGCTCTTCTTATGAAGATGTTCTTAAACAGGAAAACCCTGTCGCTGCTATGGCAAAGCGATTAAGCAATCCGGATAAGTATACTCTAGGTGTCTTCAAAGATAATGATTTAATCGGTATTGCTACTCTAGAAACAAAGCCATTTATTAAGCAAGAGCATAAGGCAAAAATCGGCTCGGTTTTTGTTTCTCCAAAAGCGCGTGGCCTCGGTGCAGGACGAGCTTTAATTAAAGCGATTATTGAAAATGCCGATAAATTACATGTAGAACAGCTTATGCTTGATGTTGTCGCTGATAACACTGCTGCAAAAAAATTATATGAGTCCCTCGGCTTCCAAACTTACGGTGTACAAGAACGGTCCTTAAAACATAATGGCCAATATTGGGACGAAGAGCATATGGTTTTATTCTTAAATAATTAACATTTTAATATAATTTTTCAAAAGCATCTTCTTATTAATTAAGATGCTTTTTTCATTACAACAATGTAATCTTCATGTCACCTTTATCGATCGTTCCAATCCTTTCCATTCGTTATACTAAAAATATAAAGTGAAACTTCACTCAGCGAGTAGGATCCGTCTCCCGCTAATTATTAAATGAACGTATAGCATGCAATTGATATGTAGAGGAGAATGTAACATGAAACAAAACAAACAAGCTATCTTTTTAATATTTGCTACAGCAATTGTAACTTCTGGATTAGCAATTTTACCTTGGTTTATTATATAGAATACATAAAAAAAGCTTATTGCTTCTTAAGAAGCAATAAGCTTTTTTTCTATTATAAAATCCCGAAAAATTTATTTACACAACTTATCATAATAAGCATAGATACCGCAACACACATTACAACCGCATTACGATCTTGCTTTTCTTTTTGTAAATGCTCTACTTTTTTACTCATGTGTACAATCCCCTTTTAAAAAAAGTGTGAGATAGGAAATTTTTCTTATCCGATGCGAGGTGAATACGAAAACCCTCTCTATCTCACATACACAATAGAATGGAATTGTCATTTTATAAATAAAATGACATGACGTTATGTCGCAACATAGGGTATTTGTGTCGCTACGTTTTCTATTATAAAAAATAGTTGTGCAAAACTAGTGCATTTTTTATGTCAATTGCCCTGATTGAAAAAATCAGCCATCCATTCAATCACATAAAAAGAGTTTTTTATTATTTTCATGTAAACTATACAAGTAGAATGAATAGTTTGGGGTGCACAAGATTATGGTGAAAATTTTATTAGTAGACGATGAAGAACGTATGTTACGATTGTTAGATCTGTTCTTAAGCCCTCGTGGCTATTTTTGTATGAAAGCTACTTCTGGCCTTGAAGCGTTAGAATTAATCGAACAAAAGGACTTCGATATTATTTTATTAGATGTTATGATGCCGAATATGGATGGGTGGGATACTTGCTATCAAATCCGTCAAATTTCCAACGTTCCAATTATTATGCTAACAGCTCGCAACCAAAATTATGATATGGTCAAAGGTCTGACTATGGGAGCAGATGACTACATTACAAAACCATTCGATGAGCATGTATTAGTCGCGCGAATCGAGGCTATATTACGCCGTACGAAGAAAGATGGCTTTGTTAGCTTCAATGGTATTGAGTGGGATAAAACGAAACATACTGTTACAGTTTATGGTGAAAGAATCTCACTGACTCCTATTGAATTCTCGTTACTTGGACTCTTTTTACAAAATACAAACCGTGCTTACAGCCGTGATGATTTAATTGAAAAAATTTGGGGATATCAAACAGACATCGAATACAGAACTATCGATTCACATATTCGTAATATCCGTGATAAATTACGCAAAAAAGAATTTCCAGTTGAAGATTACTTAGAAACCGTCTATAAAGTCGGATATAAATGGAAAAGTGAATAATTACTTTAATCAGTGGGGATGGATAAAACCCCACTGATTAAAGTTTCACTCTATATGAAATAAGGTATGGTGAGAAAATGAGCAAACTTTCCCTTAAAGTTGGGACATACTTTTTAATATTAGCTTTATGTATTGAAACAATTGCCTTCGTATCTTTTTATAAGAACCTTTCAAACATACGTATTGAAGAGGAAACCCTTGCTCTTTTAGAGAAAGGAAATCGCTATAGTAAAATGATTAAAAACCGCGCGAAGTGGGGTGCATATTCTAAAGAAAAGCAACTCACAGAAAGCGCTGAACACAGTAAACGGCCTAAACGTGCTGTGTACCCCGAGTTTGATATCAACACTGAGGCTGAACACTTAGTTGAATCAGAATTAATTGCTAACTCTGATATAGCTATCATTATAACAGACAATAACGGCAAAATTATTTCTACCTCAGAACCCGTAACGAAAGAAATGCAAAAACAACTTACTTGTAAAACTGAGACTATCCCAGAAGGTGGATTAATCGTTGAAAAAAACTGGAAAAAATCAAAATTCATCTCAACAGTAAGCCCGCTGGAAATTCAAGGATTTCAAGGTAAGTTATATATGTTATTAAAGACATCTTTCTTAGAAAATATGTTACTTAAACTCATGAATCAATTTCTTATCATTAGTGTTTTGACAATTATTTTAACTACTATTTCTGTCTTTGTTTTTTCTCGTGTTATTACAGAACCGCTTATAAAAATGAAGCGGGCGACAGAAAAAATGTCAAAATTAAATAAGCCGATTCAATTAGGAATTAAACGAAATGATGAACTTGGAAGCTTAGCAAAAACGATTGAAGATTTATCTAGTGAACTTACGTATATGAAAAAAGAACGAAACGAATTTCTCGCTAGTGTAGCGCATGAATTACTAACTCCATTAACCTATATGAAAGGTTATGCAAAGGTAGCAAAAAGAGATTCTCTAACGAAAGAAGAACGTGAAGAATACTTACAAATCATTGAAGACGAAACGGATAGTGTAACCGATCTCGTACAAGATTTATTTATGCTTGTACAATTAGAGCAACACCAGTTTGTTATAAAAAAACAAAAAGTAATTCTTAAACCATTTTTAGAACGAATGGTTGAAAAAACAAAAACAACATTAACAAACAAACAAATGCAACTCCATGTACATTGCAAAGATGATTTAGAAGTTTGCATAGACGAAAGACGTATGGAACAAGTTATGTTAAATTTATTACACAATGCTTATCAACATTCACCAGAAAACACTTCTATAATAATACGTGTACTAACCAGTGCAAATACTTTTACAATAAGTGTACAAGATGAAGGTGAAGGTATTCCAAAAGAAGATATCCCACATGTTTTTGATCGCTTTTACCGTGTCGATAAATCCAGAACACGAGCTACAGGTGGAAAAGGTATCGGACTGGCTGTTGCAAAAGAAATTGTAGAACTTCATAATGGTTCTATTGAAGTTAAAAGCGAATTAGAAGTCGGAACAGAATTTATAATTGAATTACCATTTGTATAATATATGCGTGAAATCACCAGTAGTAGTCAACACTACTGGTGCTATTTTATTTATAAAACCAACTATTATAAGCTAAGCTTTTGAAATTATTCTTATTTCAATATAAAATATAGGTATAACTGTCAAAGATTTGGAGGGTGATACAATTGGATATCCATGTATTAACAAAAGACGAAGCAGAAATTTACTTAGAACTTCGAGTAGAAGGATTAAAACAAAATCCGGAAGCTTTCAGCTCTTCTTATGAAGATATTATTAATAAAGAGTGTGCTATTGAATATAAAGCCCAAAAATTAGCACAAGATGAGAACTATACACTAGGTGCATTTAAAGATGGCACTTTAATCGGAGTTGCAACACTGGAAACGAAACCATATGTAAAACAAGAACATAAAGCAAAAATCGGTTCAGTATACGTGTCTCCAAAAGCACGCGGACTTGGAGCGGGAAAAGCACTTATTAAAGAATGTCTTGAGCTTGCTAAATCTTTAGAAGTAGAGCAAGTTATGCTTGATGTTGTTGTCGGAAACGATGGTGCAAAAAAACTTTATGAGTCATTAGGCTTTAAAACATTTGGCGTGCAAGAACGTTCATTAAAATATAACGGACAATATTGGGATGAAGAGCATATGGTTCTTTTCCTAGATGAAGAAAAATAATAAAAAAACATCCTCCATTTATGAGGATGTTTTTTTACTTTCTTGTAAACCATGCTGTATATAATAATTGAATGGCCTCTTCAATTTCTTCCTCTAATAAAGTCGCAAATCCAAGCAATACTGTACTTTTGGGAGAAGTCCCTTCCTTATAATATATCGAAGCAGGATACACTTTAATACTCCTTTCAGCTGCAGCTTCCATTAATTCTTTCTCTTCCATCCCATTATGCACTTTTAATAAAATATGTAGGCCGGAATCTTCCCCTATTACTTCAATGCGATTAGAAAAATATTTTTCTAATACCGAAACAAGACGGTCTCTCTTCTTTCGGTACACAACACGCATTTTATGAATATGTTTTTCCCAATGCCCGTCATTTAAAAACTTCCTAATGATCTCTTGATCCATTCTTGAAACGCTTTGTGTGTAAAATAAATATTGTTGTTGATACTTTTTAATCAATTTCTTTGGTAACACCATATAGCTCATCCGTAATGATGGCAACAATGCTTTAGATAGCGTCCCCATATAAATAACTTTCCCGTCTGTATCTAACCCTTGCAGCGCTGGAATCGGCTTTCCTGAATAACGGAATTCACTATCATAATCATCTTCAATAATATATCTTCCTTCATCTTTTTTTGACCATTGTAAGAGCTGCATCCTTCTCGTAATCGGCATAATCATCCCATATGGAAACTGATGAGAAGGTGTAACAAACACAATATTAGCTGAACTATTTTCTAACTCTGAAATACAAATACCATCTTTATCTAAAGATAACATTTGAACATTTTGTTCACCCTGCTCGAAAACAACCATCTTTCGGTGGTAGCCTGGATTTTCAACTGCATAACCACTTCCTTTTAACAATTGAAATAACAACTTCACTAATATTTGCGTACCAGCTCCGATTACAATTTGACTAGCCGAACATCGCACACCTCTTGATTCATATATATAGCTCGCTATTTCTTCACGCAAGCTCACTTCACCTTGTGGATGTCCAAGAAAGAGTAATTCTTTATTCTCTAATTGCCATACCTCGTTCGTAATTTTTCGATATACATGAAACGGAAAAGTGCTAGTATCCACACCCGTTTGAGTGAAGTCAAATTTATACACCTGCTCTTGAAAAGGTACTTCCCCTATTACCTCTTCGCTACCTTCCGCATGAATCATTTGCTCGATTTCACATACAAAATAACCTTTTCTAGAAATCGACTCAATATATCCTTCGGCAAGAAGTTGCTCATAAGCTGCCTCTACTGTATTTTTACTTACTTGTAAATATGTTGCTAGCTTCCTCTTAGCCGGTAATTTCGTAAAAGCCGGAATCGTTCCATCTTTAATCTCTTTTTTTATATACTCATACAATTGTACATACAATGCCGTCTTACTATTTGCATTCAAATTAGGCGTTAATTCTAACACAATAACTGACCCCTTTCAAAAAAACATAACTGATACTTTTTACAGTACCAGAAGTTCTATATAATTTCTTTTATCATGTAACGCATTAATAATCAAATACTAGAGAGGAGATGCATGATAATGAACAAAAGTAGACGTATTGGACTCATTATGATTATTACAGGAGCCACATTATGGGGATTATCTGGACCGATGATTCAATGGCTATTTCAACATACGAATGTATCATCACTTGATTTTTTAACAATTCGCTTGTTGCTTGCAGGAATATTTATTTTGTCTTTCTTACTAATAAAGAAACAAAACATATTTCAAATTTGGAAACACCCTAGACATTCTATACAGCTTATTATTTTCTCTATTCTTGGCATGCTTGGTGCGCAGTACGCTTTTATCGAAACAGTTCATATTAGTAATGCGGTCACAGCAACACTCTTTCAATTTCTAGGCCCTGTTCTTATTACAATGTATGTTGCATTTGAGCAAAGAAAATTCCCCGCTTCTATGCAAATACTCGCAATTATAACTGCGCTAACAGGAACATACTTTATTATTACAAATGGCTCAATCGAAAATATTGTTTTATCTAAAGCAGCTATTACTTTCGGCCTATTAACAGCGATTGGTTTTGCGTTTTATACCCTTCATCCGGCTTCCCTTATTAAAGAATGCGGAACAACTATAGTAATTGGCTGGGGGATGTTAATTGGAGGGATTGCACTGCTTATTTGTAATCGTTCTTTTGGGTGGAATCAGATTTCGCAAACTTTCACACTTCAAACTTTTTCTATGCTTATTCTTATCATTATAAGTGGCACTCTTTCTTTCCTTCTTTATATCGGGAGTCTTAAATATTTAGCAGCAACAGAAACAAGTATTTTATCTAGCATTGAACCACTTGTAGCTGCCATCGTTTCAATCGCTTGGCTTAATGAATCTTTTGGAGCATATCAATTATTAGGCGGAGTATGTATCGTCCTTTCTGTTATTTTCTTAACAATGCCTCAAAAAGAGAGAGAACCAACCTTTTCAACTGAACAAATATAAAGTGAAACTTTAATCAGTGGGGGGTTCCATCCCCCACTGATTATTAGCCCTCAACAATTGGAATAGAAAATGTCAAAAGAGGTCGTACAAAACTTACGACCTCTTTTTATGATTTAAAGGAATTGTCTCGTCTTCTAGCAAATACAATTACACTAACAATAAAATTTAGGAGTGTGGCACCATGAAAAAAATCGGAACTATGCTACTTTTCTCCTTCCTCATTACTGGCTGCGCGCAATCGCAACCCGATTCAACAGCACCTAAAAAAGAAGTAATAGAAACGTCATCCTCTCAAATTAACGCACCTTCCTTTTTTCACCTTAGTGTCTTAAAAGATGTAAATTGGGAAGAAGCACCATCATTCGTAGAAGGAAAAATACCGTTAAAAGGCATTGAAAGAAAAATTGCAATGGCTGATAGCTCTATTATCGCAAATGAGCAAAATGAAATAATGTGGTTCTTCCTGGATCCTGAAATGCCAACTGGAAAACTATCTATTATCGCGTTAAAACAAGGAACTACAACTCCAACACCAGTACTCTTTCAAAAAGAAACCTCCAAACAAACTTGGACTACTTCAAATACAGTCGATACAACCGTAAAGGAACTCCCTCTCGTAATGTCACTACCTTCATCTGGATTATGGGTATTAAACATATATGTGAATGAAAGATATTATGATCAATTTGTAATCAATGCCGAATAAAGTGACAAAACTGAAACACTTCCTTACAACAATGTAATTTCTACGTCACGTACTTCGATAGGTGGATTATCTCTCTTCTCTTATACTTAAAGTAAGAAATGACGCGAGGAGAGATGAGAGATGAAAAAAATGATAGAAGTGATCGTAGCAGTAACTGAGGTTTTAATAAATGGTAAACAAGTTGCAATGGAGTTAAATAAATAATGAACGGGGCTTGAATAAATTTACACTTCTTCATTATTTTGATTTCTTATCTCAAAAAAAGCAGTGCCTTTTTAAGGCGCTGCTTTTGACTATTTATAACTTGGCATTTTCGTAATCTGTGCCACACCTGAATCAATGGCTGCTTTCGCTACTACTTCTGCAACACTTGGAACAACTCTTTTATCTAATGGATTTGGAATTACATAATTCGCATTACGCTCTTCGTCCGTAATTATGT
The DNA here is from genome assembly GCF_003264175.1 of Bacillus sp. SRB_331. Classification (NCBI taxonomy): domain Bacteria; kingdom Bacillati; phylum Bacillota; class Bacilli; order Caryophanales; family Bacillaceae; genus Bacillus; species Bacillus sp. SRB_331. The sequence goes on from NZ_NADV01000026.1 coordinate 159,166, forward strand.
TAGCGATCCCATATGCTGCTGCTAATTTCATCTCTTCTGTAATATCAGTCGCGCGTACGTCTAATGCACCACGGAATATACCAGGGAACGCTAATACATTATTTACTTGATTTGAATAATCAGAACGACCAGTTCCAACTACAGCAGCTCCAGCTGCTAATGCGTCCTCTGGGAATATTTCTGGGATTGGATTCGCCATTGCAAACACAATTTGTTTCTCGTTCATCGTCTGTATAAGTTCTTTCGTTAATACGTTTGGAGCAGATACACCGATGAAAATATCAGCTTGATGAATCGCTTCCTTTAATGTTCCACGTACATATTCTCGATTTGTCTTCTTTGAAACTTCGATTTGCGCTTCGTTCATCCATGTTTCACCTTCACAAACAATACCTTCTAAACTAACTAACGTAATGTGTTTTGCGCCAGCTTTTAATAATAATTTTCCAATTGCAATTCCTGCCGAACCCGCACCGTTAATAACAATTTTCACATCGTCCATTTGTTTACTTACAACTTTTAATGCATTAATAACAGCTGCTAAAACAACAATAGCCGTCCCATGCTGATCATCATGAAATACAGGAATATTCGTTTCTTCTTTTAATCGTCTTTCAATTTCAAAGCAACGTGGTGCTGCAATATCCTCTAAATTAATTCCTGCAAATGTAGGCTCTAAATTTTTAACAAGGGTAACGATTTCATCCACATCAGTCGTCCCTAAACATAACGGGAAAGCATCTACATTCGCAAACTTTTTAAATAAAATACTTTTCCCTTCCATAACAGGCATAGCCGCTTTCGGTCCAATATTCCCTAAACCAAGTACTGCTGTTCCATCTGAAACAACTGCAACCATATTCCCTCTTGCTGTATAGTCATACGCTGTTTCTTCATCTGCCGCAATTGCTTTGCAAGACTCTGCTACCCCCGGTGTATAAGTCAAACTTAAATCGTCCGCTGTATTCACTTCTACTTTACTTGTAATTTCAATTTTCCCTACTAACTCTTTATGCAATAACAATGATCTTTCATTAATTTGTTTTTCTAACATACTTATAATCTCCCCTTAATTTGACAAGCTAGCTATATGAATATAGCTAGCTTGTTTGATCATGAAAACATTTTTAATAAAATTGTCGCTGTTACGACCATTGCAGCCCCACCTAAACGCGTTGAAATTTGTGCGAACGGCATTAATTCCATACGATTTGAAGCTGATAAAATAGCAACATCTCCAGTTCCACCTAAACCGCTATGACATCCAGTTACAATCGCTGATTCAACTGGATACATTTTCATCACTTTCCCTACAAGAAAACCTGACGCTACCATTGTAAGAACAACCGATGCGCACACAACAACATATCCTACCGAAAGAACTGCTGCTACGTCTTTTAACGGAATATATAGCAATCCTAAACCGACCATTAATGGCCATGTTAAATTCTTTGAAATAAATTTATATAAATGGAATGCTCCTTGCTCCATTTTTGCTGGCATTAGATTAAAGTACTTCACAATTGCCGCTGAAAAAATCATAATGATTGCTCCTGGAATACCGATAAACTTAGAAGCGAATCCTCCGAAAATAAAGAATGTACATGCAATCAATAATCCTGCTCCCATTAATGAGAAATCAATTGGTTTTTCTGTATTTTGCTCCTTTAATAAATCTGCTTGATTGTCTGTTTTTACTAATACACCATTACCACTAAGCTCAGGTCTCTTCTCACCTAAACGCTTCATATACCCTGCACTCACGATTGCAAACATATTCCCAATAATAGCTGCCGGAATAAGCTGTGATACAAACGTTGCTGATGATTCATTTAAAATATCACTATAAGCTAGCGACAATGGTAAAATCCCTTCTCCGATACCACCACTCACAATTGGTACGATGATAAAGAAAAATGTCTGCTTCATTTCAAATCCAAATAGTGAACCGACTAATAAGCCCACTGCTACAGAAGCTAACGTTCCTACTACTAAAGGAATAAACATACGAACGAACCCCTGCACTAACACTTTACGGTTCATTCCCAAAATACTTCCAACTACTAAACAAGAAATATATAAATATAAAAAGTTCGATTTTTTCATTAACATAGTCGCAGCTTCCATTGAAGCTGGATTCATCCAGTTAAAAAATACAAGTAACGATGGAATAAATAATGAGAGAATTGCTGGACCACCGATATTTTTTAATATTGGAATTCTCATTCCAATATCACCTAAGAAAATACCCATGATCATAATAACTGCAAAACCACCAATCATATCTGCTGGTAATTTATTATATACAGATGCTCCATAAATAATAGCAGCCAATACTACATATAACGGTAAAGGTATAACACCGATTTTAACGTTCATAATTTTAGAAGCGAAAGATTCACTTTTCAATTCATTGCCTTCAGAAAATGATACCGCTTCCACATTTTTTTGAATTCCCATATGGCACCCCCTTGTTTTCTTAATAACAATATTAAAACGCTTTCAATAGTAAAAATAGTTTTTGTAAGTTTTGTAATTGGTTTTGTAATTAAAAAAAGTATAAGCGACTTATAATAAGCCGCTTATACGTAAAAGTCTATTTTATTCCGGTCAATACACCTTAATTTACTCACCGGTCTTCCCACATTTTGATACACCATTTCATTCTCTAATACTCCGATTTCAGTCAAAAACATTACATACTTTCGAATAGAAACTCTCGAAACCCCTACTAATTGCGCCATTTCATCAGTTGTAAATGCTTGTCCATTAAGTGATTCGATTTTCTTCCAAATTAATTGCAATGTTTGCTTCGTTAATCCCTTTGGAAGTTCTTTATTAACAAAAGATTCTCTTTTTTCTTTTTGCAAAATTAATGAATCTAATTCCGATTGACTAATTTTTTGTTGTTCTTTCATAAAAGTAAGTTTTTCTCGATATACAGTTAATGCCTCTTTAAATCGTTCAAATGTAAATGGTTTAATTAAATAATCTACTACGCCATATTGTAATGCCTTTTTAATACTCACCATATCATGTACAGCTGAAATCATCATAATATCAATTTCTTTTTCTTGATTCCGAATATACATTAACAGCTCAAATCCAGTCTCTTTAGGCATAAAAATATCAAGTAATACTAAATCTACTCGTGATTTCTCTAATACTTCTATCGCCTCTTTTACTGATTTAGCTGCATGAACAAGTTCAAATCCTCCCACTTGCTCTAAATAATGCGTATTTAACATCGCAACCATCGGATCATCTTCTACAATCAAAACTTTGATCATCTTATCTCTCATCCCTACTTTTAGGTATTTCAATCGTTATTATCGTTCCCGCTCCTAACAATGAATGAACATAAATCCTCCCATTTATTCGCTGTATGCTTTCCTTTACAAGATGCAAACCATACCCCCGATTATCACCCTTTGTGGAATAACCTTTTATAAATAATGCATCAATTTCATCTTCTTTTATGCCTTTCCCCGTATCTTGTACTGTAATGATTAATGTATCCCCATATTGTATTCCAACTTCAACCTGCTTCTTCTCACAATTCATCACTGCGTCTAATGCATTATTAATCAAATTTCCGACAATGGTGATCAGTTCATGAATGATACGTTCATCATATATTTCTGGTAAGTAAGAATCTTCTTTTATAATTAACTTTATATTTTTCTCTCTAGCATAACTAAGTTTACCTAGTAAAAATCCAGCAAATACTGGGCTTTGAATTTTTTTCATAATCCCCCCAATTTCATATTGATGCTCTGATACCATACTACTTACATATTTCTGCAATTCTTCATACTGTTTCATATGTGTTAGCCCTAATACGACATGCATTTTATTCATAAATTCATGAGATTGAGCCCGCAATGCTTCTGCATATAGCCTAATACCAGTTAGTTCTTCTGCCAATTTTCTGATTTCTGTTTTATCACGAAATGTTGCAATCACACCAACTATTTCTCCTTTTACATATAAAGGAACACGATTCGTAACAATCGTAATTCCATAAATATTTTGTTCTTCATTTAATTGTACCTCTCCAGTTTGTAACACTTCTTTTATACGTGAATTCGGCATATACAATTCAACGTCTTTACCAATAAAATCTTCTTCAAGTCCACTTTTCTTAAATAACCGTTTTGCCTCATTATTGATTAAAGTTACGTTCGCCTCTTTATCTACAGCAATAATACCTTCCTTCACCGAAAGCAACATCGTATTTCTTTCTTCAAGAATTTTCGCTATCCTATGCGGTTCCAGACCAAACAGACTCTTCTTTATATGTCTAGCTAGCAATATCGCTCCTATAATGCCAATTAACAATCCAACTCCGACACCTATATAAATAATATGTCTACTTTCCTTAACTCTCTCTTTTACATTATCAGCTGAAATACCAACAGCAACCGCACCAAGCTGTTCACCTGTGTCAGCAAAAACAGGAACGAATACTCGCATTGAAATACCTAAAGTTCCTTCTGCTAAAGATACGTGTTCCTTTCCCTTCAATACCGTTCCTTCATCCCCTCCAACGAAATGATGACCTATTTTTTGGGGATTTGGATGAGATTTTCTTATTCCATCCATGTCCATAACGACAATAAATTGAACACCTGTATTTTTTAATATCCTATTTGTATACGTTTGGATGGCGGAAGTATCTGCTTTCCCAATTAAACCATCGATTACCACCGAATCATTCGCTACAATATGTGCAATCGTTTTTGCCTTCTCTGCTTGGCTTTCTTCTGTCGTTCGTTCAACATTATGGCTGATTAAAATATCTGTCACAAGTAAAGAAAAAATGACAACAGTACAAACTAACAATGTAATCGTTTTCCATAAATTCCATAGTCTTTTTCTTTTTTTCATCCCGTTAATGACTCCCCTAATTGCTGAATAGAAAAATAAGTAAGGTGATATTATTTTCACCTTACTTATTTGCTGTTATTATACTTTAAATTTACTAGTCATTGCTTGTAGTTCTTCGGCCATCTCAGCTAAGTTTTGCGAAGCCGAACTAATTTCTTCCATCGAATTTACTTGTTCTTCTGTTGAAGCTGCAACACTTTGCATACTAGCTGTATTTTCTTCTGCAGCCGCTGCAATTTCATCAATAGCGTTTGTCACTTCATTTGCATCTCCAGCGATTCTCTTCGTTGTTTCTACCATTTGATTAACTTGAGAAACAATATGAGTAGTAGAACTTAAAATTTCTGTAAAACTTACTTTCGTTTTTGTTACAACATCTAAGCCTTGTTGAACTTCCCCACTCACATTATCCATTGCCTTAACAGTATGTTCAATATCAGCCTTAATTTCTGCAATTAAATTTGCAATCTCTCCAGATGATTCTCCTGATTGCTCTGCTAATTTTCTAACTTCATCAGCTACAATAGCAAATCCTCTTCCCTGCTCACCTGCTCTTGCCGCCTCAATAGCCGCATTTAAAGCTAATAAGTTCGTTTGAGTAGCAATATTTTGAATTGCTTCAGAAATAGCTCCTACCTGCTTTGATTTCTCATCAAGAAGTTTAATAATAGCATCTGACTCGGATACCGATTTAGAAATAGACTGCATTTGTTTTGCTGTTTGTTCAACCAATTCTTCCCCTTCTTCAGCTCTTTCTCTCGCATGTAATGAGGAGATAGAAATTGATTCCGCGCTTCCAGTTACATCTTGAATTGCTGTATTTACCTGTTGTAATGTAGCCGCACCTTCTTCAACACCTTGACTTTGTGATTCAGCCCCACCTGATACTTGTTCCATTGCAATTGTAATTTGATCTGTCGCATCATTTGCTTGCTGTACGCTCGCTGTTAACTCTTCAGCCGATGCAGCGACATGTTCTGCTGAAAAACTAATTTGAGTAATCACATCTTGTAAAGAGGCAGACATTTCATTAAATGAATCCCCTAATTTTCCTATATCATCCTTGGAGTAAATAGTAATTTTTTCTGTCAAATCCCCCTTACTAATCTTATGTGCCGAATCAGCTATTTTTCGTAATGGCCTTGTAATAGAATTTGTAATGAAATAAATTAATACACTACCAAATGCAATAGCGATAGCAATGACAATCAAAGTTTTATAAAACACTGGATTCGCAGCTTGGGTAATTTCTTCGTCAAACATAACTCCAACTATCTTCCATCCTGTTTTCTCATTTGTTGCAAAGATTAAATTCTTTTTATCAGCTTGTTCTGTATAAGATACATTTCCTTGTTTGTCTTCATAAATTGGTTTAATCCAAGGCTCAGTAACCTTTGAACCTGGTTTTCTAGACGGATGACTAACAATTTGCTTATTTTGATCTAAAATAACTGCATAGCCTTTTTCACCAATGTTAATCATTTTTGAAACCTTTAGGATGTTATCCAAATTCAAGTTAATCCCTATAACACCTTTACCATCTTTTACTTCCTTAGCAATTGTCACTACCATATTTTTAGTAGATGCTGATTGATATGGTGCAGTAACAATTACTTTCCCTTTATTTTCATGTGCTTCTTTATACCAAGATCTATCTGTTGGATTATACCCATCAGCCATTTGGATAAATGGTTCTCTTATAAACTTTCCCGCCTGTGTTCCAATATAAATACCTCCTACTTCTGGATGAAGTTTTATATATTGCGCTAACTTCGTTCTTACTATTTCTTCTTGTCCGTTTGGATATGTATCCTCTGTTAAGATGTCTGCAAAGTACGTCGCATCAACAAATTTCTCTTCTATATTTTGAGAAATAACAGTATTTAAAACTGAAATATTCTCCTTTGCTTTATCGGTCATTTGATGTTCAAAATTTGTTTTGGCAGTTTGATATGAAACACCACCGATAATAAGTCCTGGTATAGTTAAAATAATAAAAAATGAAATGATTAATTTTTTCTTGATACTCATACTTTTAACCCAGTTAAATATATTTTGCATAATAAGCCTCCTTTATGTAATAGAACACTTGTGTAATTTTATACAATCAACATGTATAAAACAATATATAATGATAACATGTAATTTTTTCGTCAATTATGCATTTTTACATATCCACTTCTCCTAAACATTTTAATCCTAAAAAACAAGAGAACTTTAGCATATATAATAAGCTAAAGTTCTCTTGTTTTTTAACAGCTTCTCTTCAAAAAGATCTGCAAAACTTCTCTTACAATTCCTTAAATCTTTATCCTTCACCTTATAGTTATATAGTTCATGCTCTTCTTCCTAATTTATTTGGAGTTATTTACATAGCTAATTGCCTGACTCCCCATCTGCACCCATGCCTGTTCAAATTTTCCTCTTGGCACTTTTACATCTAAGCTATCATCGAGGGGATCTCGAATATATACAGATTCCTTATCGTACCCAACAAGTACAACACAATGTTCATTATACGTAATAGAAACATCCCCACTATTTGTTTCCCATGTAGTAAATTCAGCTTCATCTAAAGGAGCATATGTTGCATTCGTAATCATGACTACCGGGTGCCCTGCTTTTACACTCATATAAATTTCTTCTATACTCTTCCCTGTTAAGTCCACAGCTTTATTCGGTAAATATTTTTTTGCTAACTGAAAAAGTGGTCCGTGATATACACCGTATCCGGATTCAGAAAAGGTATAAATATTCCCTACAAATCCTTCATTCGGATTCCCACGTACACCATCTTCCATAAAATTAACTTTTTTTATTTCATTTGCTAATTTCATCTTATCTACAGAAACACCTGCGTATTGTAACATCATCGCTAAACTTGTTACTTCGCAGCCTCTATCTAACTCTGGTAATTGCTGAATTAAAGGCACATTTGATAACATGACTTTTTCATCGTTATTACTAAACTCTATTCGTTTTTGACTTTGTACACTTGAAAATAGTAACCCCTTTACTTTCTCTACATACTTTGTAATTCCATTTGTATATGCACCCCATACCCCTATACATAGTAAGGCCATACATATATACCACTTCCATTTTCGTATCACTCTCACGCCCTTTTTAATTCGTTAAATACGAATAAAACGCATCAGCATCTGTTTGAACCATAGGAACAAACTTAAGCTCTTTTCCCTTTTCAGGTTGTTCAAGATTTATCTTCTCCGCTAAATCTTGAATCTTCAAATTCGTTCTGTCCATACCTAGCTCATCTGCTATTTCTATTACCTTTTGCTCATTTATTTCTCTTAATACTTGATATATATCTTTGCCATATAAATCAATATGATATTTTTTTGCTTCTTCCTGTACTTTTTGTTCGTACACTTCTTGTGCTAACTCTTCCATCTCTTTTCCTTGTTGAGCAATACCTAGCTTTTCTGCTTCTTCTCTAACTTTCGTTCCGTAGATTTCTTCCTCAATCTCTTCTATTTCTTTTCCTTCAGTTGAAACACTAAGCTTTTCTGCTTCATTATTAATTTTAATCTTATTAATTTGATCAATTAAACTTACAATCGACGTATTCTCTATAGATATTCCTAGTTTCAACGCTTCTTTCCTCACTTTTGTTTCATAAATTTCTTCTGAAAGAATTCCAACATCTTTCCCTTCTGCCGAGATACCTAATTGATTAGCTTCTCTTCCTACTTCGGTCTCATGAATTTCTTTTTCTAACGTAATTTGTTCTTTCCCATCCGTTTCAATGCCTAACTTTTCCGCTTTTTCTTCCGTATGCATTGCATGTATTTTCCCATCATTTAATTGTTCTTTACTACGCTGCGTGTAATCTGTCTTTCCTTTTGTCATTCCAGAAGGGGAGGCACCCCCTAATATACTTAAACTCATTACTCCAATAGTGAATACCGTCATCATTTTCTTTTTCAAGACTTCTTCCTCCCTCTCACGCTTTCTTTTTCCAGCTTTCCCATAAATTTTTTTATACTATACATAAACTTCATCTCTGTTAGAAATAACCTTATGATTTATCCAGTTCATTCAAAAAAACTTACATCTTTTCTTTCCATCACAAGTTTCCATTATGTAATACATGCTACAAGTTATTCCTTAACTTTCCCTTAAAAAAGACGACCTTGTAAAAACAAGGTCGTCTTCTCACTTATAATCTTTGATTTTTTGGGAAAATCACTTCAAAACAAGTTCCTTCTCCCCATTTGCTCTCTACCGATATTTTTCCATAATGCTTTTCTACAATCCAATTAGCGATTGAAAGACCTAACCCAGCTCCTTCTGACATACTTCTTGCTTTGTCTCCTTGATAAAAACGATCAAATAAATTTGGAATATCTTCTTCTTTAACTCCTATCCCATTATCTTTCACCCTTATACGAATTGAATTACTCGTTTGTGTGCAATCAATTTGAATATGCCCATCTTCATTCGTATACTTCATCGCATTATCTAACAATATGACCATCATTTGATGGATTCTCTCTCTATCACCCATAAACGTTATATCACGTTCTACTTTTAATATCATCGCTTTTTCTTGATAAGAGGCAATTTCTTTATATGGATTTATAATTTCTTCTAACAACTTATCCAGTTCAAATGTTTTCTTATCCATCTCAATTTGATTAGAATCCGAACGTGCTAACAACAATAAATTGCTAACGAGTTTCGATAGCCGCCTACATTCTTTTGAAATTGTAGAGATATCCACGGCTTTTTCTTCTATCGTAGCGGATGGGGACTGGAATAATACATCCGTTTTTGATTGAATAACTGCAAGCGGTGTTCTTAATTCATGTGATGCATCGGAAACGAATTGCTGCTGTTTCTCCCATGAATTTTGAATAGGTATGAGTGCCCTGCCAGCTAGGAAAAAACCGATACCTATTGCACATAGACTGCCTATGCTACAACCTATTATGAGAATTAAAAATAAAGTATTTAACATTTCTTCTTCAGCTGTTGTATCACGTACAATTTGAACTATTTTTCCATCTTCTTGAAACGCAAACGTTCTAAAATATCGTCCTTGCACTTCAATATCTTGCAAATCCCCTACCTTTTTTGGAGAAAACTTTTCCAAATCCCCTTCAAAGTTAGAGCGAAATTTATGGTTATCGCCTTCTATCTCCACTATTTTTCCATTCCAAGTTATTATAGTTATCCGTGGGTCTCGAATTTTGATATTCTCTATACGTTTTCTTGGTGGTGGCATTTTAACATCAAATTTTTCTCTATACTGAGTTATCATTTTTATAGATTGATCCACTTCATTATAAGTACGCTTGTATGTGTACGAATAAATAATACTACCTAATACACCTATTAATAGGATAAATACTAACGAATTCAATATAGTTAGACGAATACGTGTCTTTTGAAACATGCTTCCCTTTCTCATTGTTCTTTTAATATATATCCAATACCACGAACGGTTTGAATATCTTTCTGATAACCGAATGGTTCTAATTTTTTACGTAAATGATGTACATACACTTCTACAATTGCTACTGTCGTATCAGAATCAAATCCCCAAACACGATCAAAAATTTGTTCACGCATTAAAATCTTTCCGCTATTTTGAATGAGATACTCTAGTAGCTCATATTGTTTTAATGTCAGCTTAATACCTTGTCCATCTACTTGAATGTCTTTATCTTTTCCGAACAATTCAATCCCTTTATAGCGAATGGTCTGCTGTGTTGTTAAACTACCACTTCTGCGTAGTAATGCACGAATTCTCGCTTTTAATTCAGGGGCCTGAAACGGTTTAACAATATAATCATCTCCACCAAAGTCCAATCCTTTCACTCGATCTTCTAAAGAATCCCTCGCTGTCAAAAACAGGACTGGCGTTTCAATCTTTTCATCACGTATTTTTTGAATCACTTCAAATCCGTCCATTTCTGGCATCATCACATCAAGCAAAATTGCATCATAAATGTTTTGCAGCGCCAAAAACAAGCCGTCTTCCCCATTCATTGCCGTATCCACTTCAAATTCATCACGTAAAATTTGTACGATAGACTCTAATAACGAGGCATTATCTTCTACTACAAGTAAGCGCATATTCTCACCTTCCACAATCTATTTCAACTCTCTTTATTATTGCATCTCTTCTCTTCATAACGAAATAATGTAATCATATTATGTAATTTCATTTTCAACTATTTCCTTCTAAAGTTTTGCTCGATATAAAATTTTGAACCTTTATTATAAAGGCTCTTTCTTAAATTTTGCTTAATAAAAAATTGAAAGAAATAAGATTCCTCTTATCTCTTTCAATTTTTTACTACATATACCTTTTTACTTGGCAACTCCAAACAATTTAACTGACCACCATACACAGCCCCGCCATCAATTCCAATAATACGATTACTACCAAAATACACTCCGCAATTCTCACTACCATGAAGCGTTTTTGTTTCCGTATGGCCAAATACAACAACCTTTTCGCCGCTATATCCATTATGAAATTCATTACGGATCCACATTAATGTATATGGTTCTGATTCAGAAACTCGATTCATCGGCTCAACACCAGCATGTACAAAGATATACTCTTCTGTTTCAATGTAATGATCTAATTCTTGAATAAACGTTACATGTTCCTCTAATATATGAGATTGTAAAATCGGTTTTTGGAAGTTTTCCTCATTAACCGCAATGCCTTCTTCTACAAATCCATAGCTATATAACGTTTTATCCCCACCATTCCTTTTTACCCAATGGTTCCATGAACGTTCCTCATCTGTCGTTAACGCCTTAATCATCATATCTTCATGATTGCCCTTTAGAACGAGGGCTCCCGCTTCTTTTAACTCTTTTACCTTTTCAATTACTGCACGCGCATTTGGACCACGATCTACATAATCCCCCAACAAAATTAATTGATCCTGTTTTGCATCGTAGTGAGCTTCTTCCAATAATTGTTCGAACTTTTCTATTTCTCCATGAATATCACTAATAACAAGTATTCTCTTCATTTCTTCCCCTTCTTTCTAAACCATTCTCTTTCTAATTATAATTCAAAACGACAGAAACTTCTGAATCACATTTATTACAAACTAAAACTATTATCCTTACAACAATGTAAGTCTCTTGTCATCCAATTCGATAGTTGCAATTACTATATTTCTTTATACTAAAAGTAAGAAATGAAACAAAAAACAAGGAGAGATGAGATATGAAAAAAGTGATGGAAGTTGTAGTAGCGGTGGCAGAGGTTTTCGTAAATGGGAAACAAGTTGCAATGGAGTTAAACAAATAATGAAAAAGACAAAATTCATTCTAGACCCTTTACTCATATAAAAGAGATAAGACTTCATCATTTCTTTGATCCCTTATCTCCCAATAAAGAAAGCCGCATCCTGAAAAAGGATGCGGCTTTCTCTTATTTTTGACTCGTACGAGCTGAAATACTAATTGCTCTATCTGTTGCTTTTGCAGCTTCAGCTAACGCTTCTTTACTATTTTTCCCGTCATACATTGCTTCTAATGCTTTTACGACTGCATCTCTTGATTCTGGGAATACACTAATTAATGCACCTTGAGTTGCTGGAGATTGCTTCGTTGCTTGTAATTGCTCTACCGTTACTTTTAACTGCGGATACTTTTCATACTGCTCTTTTACTAACGGCTCATTATATGCATCTGGATTAATTGAGAAATATCCTGTTGCAGTATGCCATTTTGCTTGTACATCTGGCTTCGTTAAATATTTCATAAAGTCCCAAGCACCTTGCTGCGTTTCTTCTGAAACCATATTCGTCATCCATAATGATGCACCGCCAATAACAACACCATTTTGTTTCGAATCTTCTGGATACGGAATATACGAAACGCCTACATTAAACTTAGATGCATCAATTAAATCACGAACACCAGCTGAAGAATCTAAATACATAGCAACTTGTCCAGACTGGAACGCAGCACGAATATCATCCCAACTTGCTCCATACTTTCCAAGTGCACCAGCTTTATTTAATTCATCTAACATCCCAAATACTTTTTGACCTTCTTTTCCGTTAAATACCGCTTTCTTTGCAGCATCTTTACGGCCGTTTTCGTTGTCTACATATAAAGCACCTTGTGTCGCTAACAACTCTTCAAAGAACCAACCATAATTCAGCATTGAAAATCCATACTGCTTTACATTTCCGCCTTCTTTAATCGTTAACTTTTTCGCCGCTTCTTTTAACTCATCATATGTTTGCGGAGCTTTCTCTGGATCTAATCCAGCCTTCGCGAAAGCATCCTTATTATAAATTAATACTGGTGTAGATGAATTAAACGGCATAGAATACATTTTTTCATCAATTGAATAATAGTTCGTAATTGCTTTTTCTAATTTTGATGTATCGTACTTATCTTTTTTAATCCAGCTATCGATAGGCGTAATCTTTTTGCTATCAATCATATACTTCGTTGTAATTTCACTCGATTGAACAAGAGCTGGCGCTTCTTTCGTTGCAGACATCGTTTTAAATTTCGTTAAAGACTCTTCGTATGTTCCTTGGAACTCTGCCTTTATCTCGTATTTATTCTGCGACTTATTATAGTCTGCAACAAGCCCATCTAGTACACCTTGTGTTTTTCCACCCATTGCATGCCAGAAACGAATTACAGTTTTATCACCATTCTTTTCAACTGGAGCTACTTTTGCCTGTGCTTCAGGTTTCCCCTCTGTTTTACTATTTGAACAAGCTGCGCCGGTTAATGCCATTGTGGCTGCCATTAAAAGAGCAGCACTTTTTTTCAATAAACTCATCTCAATCCCACCTTTTCCTATGTATGCTTATTTAATTGCACCTTTTGTTAATCCTTTTTGTAATTGCTTTTGCCCTAAAAATAGTAAAATCAACGTTGGAATGACGATAACCGTAACACCGGCCATTACACTGCCCCAATCAGTTGCAACTTCTTGAGATTGAAGCTGCTTTACACCAATTTGAACCGTTCTTACTTTTTCATCAGTGGTTACTAAGAGCGGCCACAAATACATATTCCACGTTGTTAAAAAGCTATATACTCCAAGCGTAATAAAACTCGTTTTACAATACGGAATTACAACACTGAATAAAAACCTTACATTTCCAATCCCTTCAATAAAAGCAGCTTCTTTCAGTTCATTCGGAAGTGTCATAAAATGTTGACGTAGTAAGAAAATACCGAAAGCTGTTGCAAAAAACGGCACCGTCATCCCAGCAAAACTATTAATCCATCCGAAGTTTTGAATCGTTAAAAAGTTCGGTACCATCGTTGCTTCCCACGGAATAAGCATTGTTGAAATAAACAAGAAGAAAATTAAGTTTCTACCTTTAAACTGAAGAAAAACAAAAGCATAAGCTGCTAAACTGGATACGATAAGTTGTCCAAGCATAACAACTGTCGATACAATTAAACTGTTATATAAGTATGTAAAAAGAGGTACTTTTTGAAAAATATTAATGAAATTATCAAAAGTAAATTGAGTTGGAAATAACCTTCTCATTTGAATATCGTCTGGTGTCATAAAGCTTATTAAAAACGCATACAGTACAGGAAAAAACACCATTACTGCACTAATAATGAGCAGCATGTATAATAGGAAATTTTGTTTCCACTGTTTAACGATCATTTATAATGCACCTTTCTCTCAGCAAACTTAAATTGAATCAATGTAGCAATAAAAATGAAAATAAATAATACCATCGCTTGTGCACTTGCTGTTCCAAATTGATGATTTACAAATGCCTCTTTATAAATCGAGTACACAATTAAATTCGTTGCATCATTCGGTCCACCGTGCGTTAAAATATCAATTTGTCCAAAGCTTTGGAATGCACTAATTAACGTTACTGTCACGATAAAAAATAAAGTTGGTGATAGCATCGGTAATGTGACGCGGCTAAGCTTATGTAAATAACTAGCACCATCTATAGATGCACTCTCATATAAAGACGTATCAATATTTTGTAAACCACCTAATATAACTAAAAATGCAAATCCTGTATTCACCCAAACCGTTGTAACCGATACAGAAAACAGTGCCCATTCTGGACTCGTTAACCATGCGATTGCAGGAAGATTCATAGAGGCTAATATATTATTAAATAACCCTACACTTGGATGAAATAAAAATAGCCAAATCACTGCACTAGCAGCTACTGATATTCCCATCGTTGAAGAAAAGAGAACTCGGAATAATCCGATCCCTCTTACTTTTTCATTTGCAAGTAATGCAAGAAATAAGGCGAATACAATACTAGTAGGCACTGTATATAAAACAAATAATAAAGTTGACTTTATACTTTTATAGAAAGCAGGATCCGAAAATAAATATTGATAATTTTCTAAGCCCACGAAAAGATTAGCTTCTCCGTGTATATCTGTTAAATAAAAGCTATAGTAGATTGTCCTAAACAATGGATAGAAAAGAAAAATTGAAAATAACAAAATAGATGGCGCCAAAAACAATAATCCTATTCTTAAATCTTTCGTTCTGCCCCATAAACTCTTCTTTTTTGACACTGTTGTTTGAACTGGTAACTTACCTACTTCAATCATTATTTCGCCACCACTTTCAACTCTTCTTCAGCCACCACTTTTAATCGTTCATTCGTATTTTGGTGAAAGAAGCATAGTTTTTCTTGCGAGAATAATAATTTTACTTTGTCACCTTTGTTCAGGAGTAACTGTCCGATGACTTTCGCACTCCAAGTTGTTCCATTTACCGCAAAGTTTAATATAGATTCATTCCCTAATACTTCTACAGATTGCAGCGTAACTTCTTGTCCTTCCTCAGACAATGCAATATGCTCAGGACGCATGCCGATTCGAATTATTCCTTCTGGTAATTGCTTTAACTGTCCAATAGATAATGGAATTTGCAATTGCCCTATATGTAATATGCCTTTTTCTTTATCCACTTCCCCATCATTTATATTCATAGAAGGAGAACCTATAAAACTTGCAACAAATTCGTTTGCTGGTTCGTTATATATATCAAGCGGTGTTCCAACTTGTTGTATACTTCCTTTATTTAAAACCATAATACGATCTCCCATAGTCATTGCTTCTATTTGATCGTGAGTAACGTAAATCATCGTAATTCCTAATCGTTGCTGAATTTCTCTAATTTCAATCCTCATCTGTGCACGTAATTTCGCATCTAAATTCGAAAGTGGTTCATCCATTAAACAAATCGGTGCTTGACTGACGATGGCCCTAGCAAGTGCAACACGCTGTCTTTGTCCACCTGATAGTTGCCCAGGCTTCATTTTGACATATTCCTTCAACCCTACCATCTCAACAGCTTCCATCAATCGCTTTTGTCGCTCTTCTTTCTGTACTTTTCTTACCTTAAGTCCAAATAAAATATTTTCTTCTACAGTTAGATGTGCATATAATGCATAATTTTGAAATACCATTGATAGATTACGGTCTTTCGGCTCTAAATCATTTGCAACATGTTCATTAATAATTAAATCTCCCGAAGAAATTTCTTCTAAACCAGCCAGCATTCGTAATAATGTACTTTTTCCACATCCCGAAGGTCCAACTAAAACAAAAAATTCTCCTCTTTTAATATGAACTGATACGTCTTTAACTGCTATCTCTTCCGCATTTTTATATACCTTTGAAACATTTTTCAATTCAATCACAAGGTTGCACTCCTTTTTTCTTCTTGTATCCACACTTCATAATGACTCGTTGAAATTGCACTTGCTCCTGCACGAATTGCGATTTCTGCATCCTCTCGCGTTTGAATCAGCCCACCTGCAATAATAGGGAATTTTATTTCCTCCGCTAGCTGTTTAATAATAGAAGGCATAATGCCAGGCATAATCTCTACTGCATTCGGTTTAGTCGTTTTACAATTTTCAATTGATTTTGTAAGAGATAAAGTATCAACAATAAAAATGCGTTGAATCGTTTTCAATCCAATTTTATTGGCATTTCGAATTGTCGATCCCTTTGTCGAAATAATACCTTGTGCTCCGATAACATCTTGAATATATAAAAGTGCTTCCTCTGTGTTCGTATTTAAGCCTTGTATAAAATCACAATGAAGAAATACATCGTGTCCATGTCTCTGTAGTTCATATACACGCTCTGGTAACTCCAGCATTGAACCAGTCATAAGAAAAACTGTTTTCGGTAATTTTTTGTATGTTTTGTACCCTTTCCAATCCTTTATCATCGCAATATAAGGTTCTTTAAACATTTATTCCACCTAGCTTTTCTATTTTTATCCAAACTAAAAACACCTACTTACATAGAACACCTTTCTCCTTATTTGAACTCTAGGGAATAGAGCACACTTAAGAAAGCGGCACGTTATATGTAAGCGGGTGTTCTCAAATGTTCTCTACCCTAGTTATTTTGTTACCTTTACTATATTACGCATTTATTAAGTCAGTTTTGATAAATTGTTAATTAGATGTTAATCGAATGTTAATATTCACCATATTACTTTTACAATAATCTAGATATACGAATAAACTCCAACAGCAAACAACTGTGTTTAAAATTTAAGTGATATGCAAATTCATTCCATAATTAATCAATTCTAGTTTTCTTGCCACTGCTTGCGAAGCAAAGTTATCCCAAGAAGTACTATAAAGCGGAATGCGCTTTTCCTCTTGTATTGATAGTGCCCAGGCTGTAACGACATCAGCACCATATCCATTCCCTTGAAACTCCACTAAAGTTTCCACACTTGCCTCAGCAGCTACGGGCGTACTTCTGGCACTGCAACATATAGAAACTACCTTTTCATTATTTACAATTGCAAAATAAGGTCGCCTCCATTCCATCTGTTCTATTAGATTAGAAAAATTTTCTCGCAAAAGCTCTTTATTCTTCTCTGTTATTTGTATTGTTCTAGTTGGCTTATGTAAATTATTAGGGAACATGAAAGCAGGACCCACCCAAATATTCTCCACCGTTCTCTCTTCATTTAATACTTTAATGATCTTTGCTATCTCAATGTGATTTGAGCATTCTCGAATTAATTTCTCAATCTTACTTATCATTTCACCATGCAGTTTATAATGATACCTCGTTATATTCCCTTCACGAGTTCTGCTAAGAAAAAAACGTGGTGCTTTCAGATTTCCATTTTCATTTACACACTTTATTCTTCCTACTTGATTATGAACAAATAAAACTTCTGCCTGAATTGCTATTAACTCAAGTTCTGAAAATCGCATTTATACCCTCCTTAATTACTATTTGTAGCCTTCTCGATATAGCATCCATCCATTTTTTCAAAACAAAAATCCCATTTAAATACACATTACTGAATCCATCATACTAAAATGACTTCTTCATTCTGTCTATCTAAATGGGATTATTTCGTGCTTTTTATTTCTTCAGCTTGTTATTCCGCCAGTTGTGGTTGCGGCTGTACTACTTCATTCGCTCCAGCTATCCTCAACATATTCGCAATATCTTTAAAACCTCTTTTTTCAGCATATTGCAGCGGCGTAATATTTTCCTTATTGGCCATATTTACATCTGCCCCGTGGTCAATAAGCATTTGAATTACTTTCTTATGACTTTCACTACCATTTCCTAATACAATTGCTTCTAATAAAGCTGTTCCACCACGTTCATTCTTATAATTCACATCAATATCTGTATGCTCTAATAATTCTTTAACAACCTCTACATGGCCACGCTCAGATGCAGAAATAAGTGCTGTTCCACCTGACTTAGTCGTTTCCTTCGTATTAACTCCTGCATTAATTAATACTTTTACAATATCCGCATATCCTTCTCTACTTGCATAAAGAAATGGATTGCTTTGTTTTTCGTCTTGAATTTCAATATCAGCACCCGCATCAATTAATGCTTTAACTGTCTCTACATGATTTTGATACGTCGCTGCAAGGACAGGCGTTTCTCCGTTGTCACCTTCTACATTGATATTCGCTCCATCTTGGATCAGCTTCATAGCTGTTTCTGTGTCTCCAAGCGTCGCAGAAAGTAGCAACTGTTTGTCCATTAAATTTATACTTTTTTCTTCTTTAGATTCTTCCTGTTCTTTATGCTTTTCTTTTTTCTTTTCGTTTTTCACATGAACCGGTTTTGATTCTGGCTCCTCTTGCTTATCGCAAGCCACTACCGTCATTAAAAGTCCTAATAACATACATAATAAAATTTTTTGTTTTCTCACAACTACAGCTCCTATGAAAGATAATGTTTTCTTAACCATTCCTCCATCACATACAATAACTCTTCTTGAGTACATTTATCCATAAGCCCTTTAGATTCCTTCTTTAATCGGATTATCTTAAACTTATACTATGTTTCTCAACCTATTGGAATGATACGCCTGATGGCCTCATCATTAACATTATGAAGCAATTAGTTTAGCACGTTTTTACCGCATTTGTATATATTTCTAAAAAGTACATAAATGATTGCTTTAGGTTACTATATTCCATTGTAACCGTTCTTCTAAAATTTTTATACCTTTTCTATATTTGCACCTGAGTAATAATAGAAAAAGACAACTATATAGTTGTCTTTTTCTATTATTAATGATGCCCACCGTGATTCCCTGTTTTCGGTTTTCCCATCATCTCTTTATTCATTTCCCATTTATGCTCTGATAGCTCTTTATACGAAAGAACTTTCCCCTTATAGTTAGATACAAAACTCTCTGCATCTTTTTTATTTTTAAATGAAATGACATTATAAGCCATCGGTGTCGTTATTGTTTTATCATATACGTAAGTCGCATCTTCTAATGAAATCCAATCTTTTGAATCATAATCGCGAACAAATTTTTCTTTCATCTTTTCACTTGGATTAATCTCCATCCATTTATACATACAACCGATATCATCAAACTTTAACGCTTTTCCACTTTCTAAAATGATTTCTGTTGCAAATTGATTATCCATTACCCCGATTTGGCAAATATCACATTTATCATGTTTCTCATTAATTGCCACAGCTTTTATTTCCTGTTTTCCACATCCTACTACCATAAAGATGAAACATACACATATAACAAGTACGACATATTTTACCCTCATTAATATTCCTCCCTAAAAACCGTATACTCCACGAAAAGAATACCAAAAGGTTGTGTGAGATTTGTGAAAAAACAATGTTCTTTTTGTAATATATGGAACAAAAAAGAGATGTGCAGTTACTTCTACACATCTCTCATCATTCACAACCAGTAATTAATAAATCATCTTCTAACTTAACTAATAATGTATCCGTATCAATTTCCTGTCCAACTTCTACATTTACTAATCTTATATTTCCACTGATCCCTACTACGATTTCTTCAATCTCACCGTCATTTTTTCGGATCATCATTAACTTTTCCCATTCATATACGTAAGAGGATTCATTAATAAAAATCTCCTCTACTTTTCCTTTACACGAACTATAAATTTCTTCTATTCTTGTTTGCATTCAAAATCTACTCCCTACTTCACGCTTCGCTATTTCCATCTTATTCTATCATTCTTGTACGAAGGCATTCATCTTTTTAAAAATTCAAAATTACCCTGTGAACAAAATGATCAAAATAAAGATTATGCTTCTAATGATGTTATTTTTCAAATTATTTACCATTCCAATTGAACCTTTTATTATAAACAAAAAACCTTTTATCTGAATTTTTATTTTATTTTGAAAGCGTAATCATTTTTTGAGGGGGAGATTACATGGTAGCATTACTCGGATTTACAATGGTATTTGTCTTTATGTTTTTGATTATGACGAAACGTATGTCTGCACTAGTAGCATTAATATTAGTTCCAATTATTTTCGCATTAATTGGTGGCTTTTATGCCAATATGGGCCCGATGATGTTAGAAGGAATTCAAAAGCTAGCACCTACTGGTATTATGCTTATGTTCGCCATTTTATATTTCGGAATTATGATTGATAGCGGTTTATTTGATCCTGTTATTAGTAAAATTTTAAAATTTGTAAAAGGTGATCCTTTAAAAATTGTTGTTGGTACAGCTATTCTTACTATTATCGTTTCATTAGATGGGGACGGAACAACAACATATATGATTACAGTTTCCGCAATGTATCCACTATATAAACGTCTTGGAATGAATCCACTTATATTAGCTGGGGTTGTTATGTTAGGAGCAGGTGTTACAAATCTTACACCTTGGGGTGGACCAACTGCTCGGGTTATGAGTGCTCTTGGACTTGATACATCAGAGCTCTTCACACCACTTATACCAGGAATGATTGCTGGTGCAATTTGGGTAGTTTTCGTTGCCTATTATCTTGGAAAAAAAGAAAGAAAACGTTTAGGAATTATGGATGTACAATATTTAAAACAAATGCAAACAATGGATGAGCAAGCTGCGACAGTTGAAGCTGCCGTGCATAAACGCCCTAAACTTCTATGGATTAACTTTTTATTGACCGCTACATTACTTGTCTGTCTCATACTAGAAGTTATGCCGCTACCTGTTCTATTTACAGTCGCTTTTGCTCTTGCTGTTATGATTAACTATCCTAACTTAGAACAGCAAAAAGAGCGTATTGCGTCTCACGCTGGAAACGTATTAGCGGTTGTTTCTCTCGTCTTTGCTGCTGGAATTTTCACAGGTATTCTATCTGGAACAAAAATGGTAGATGCAATGGCTCAAAGTGTTGTTACTCTTATACCAGATGCACTTGGCCCCCAACTTCCAATTATTACAGCTTTACTAAGTATGCCGTTCACATTTTTCATGTCTAATGATGCCTTTTACTTCGGTGTATTACCTATTTTAACGAAAGCTGCTGCCGCTTACGGAATTAGTGCAGCAGAAATGGGACGTGCTTCGTTACTCGGTCAACCTGTTCACTTACTGAGTCCCCTCGTGGCTTCCACTTATTTATTAGTCGGAATGGCCAAGGTTGATTTTGGTGAACACCAACGATTCACTTTACTTTGGGCTGTTGGAACGACAATGGTTATGTTGATTACTGGAATTGTAATTGGAATTATTCCAATATAAGATGAAACTAGAAAAAACAGTAGAGGAAATGTAATAATCCTCTACTGTTTTTATTGTTGTAAAAATCCCCTATGAAGAAACGCGGAAATACCTTCTTTCTGGCCTTCCCACACTTCCATATATGAGCTCCGCATGCACTTTCTTTCCAGAGATCAAATACTCTAAATAGCGCCTAGCAGTTGATCGGCTTACACCTACCATTGAACTTAGTATCTCTGCAGTAATTCCCTCTTCATTAATAGTTAGCATATGCTTTTTTATTTTTGCTAACGTTAAAGGATCGATTCCTTTTGGCGCATATTCTATTGGATTTGCCTGCACCCCTCTTTGGGACCATAGATGTTCAATCTGTTCTGAAGATAATTGAGCATTTTTCTTTAACTTCGTAATCTTCTTTTGATAACTTTCTAAACTTGTTTTAAACCGATCAAATGTAAGTGGCTTTACAATATAATCTGTTACTCCGCCTCTTAAAGCATGTCGCACTACATCCGTCTCTGATGCGGCTGTAATCATAATAATATCTGTATCATGCAAATTATGCCTAATATATGTGACGAGTTCAGTCCCTTGCATGTCAGGTAAATATACATCTAATAAAACGAGTTGTGGCTTTACAAACTCTAACCATTCTTTCGCCTGTTCCCCAGTCGTTGCTGTTCCAATTACTTTAAACCCCTCAATTTTTTCAGTAAAACGACGATGAATTTCCGCAATCCGAATATCATCTTCTACAATCAATACTTCAATCCCCTCATTCATTACAATTCGCCTCTCTCTTTCGGTAATGCAATGATAAATAAAGCACCACCTAAATCCCCTTTTTCAATCGCAATACTTCCATTTAAATCTTCCACTAACTCTTTCACTTTCGCTAATCCATATCCACGTTTTTCGCCCACTTTCGTCGAAAAACCTTTATAGAATATACTTGTAATTATTTCATCATGAACACCTTGTCCTGAATCTTCTACTTCAATTAATATTTCTTCCCCAATATCTGTTACAAACATTCTTACTTTCTTATCATGATCTTGATTTCTTTCAATTGCTTCAAATGCATTCGTGATCAAATTCCCTAAAATAGAAACAACGTAATTACTCTCAATATGCGGACTTAACTCTTCTAAACTACTTTCCCGATCTAACATAAAATCAATCTTCAACTCTCGCGCCCTATTATAAAATCCAATTAAAATCCCACCTAACCATGGATTTTGAATTCGTTTCATAATAAATTGAACGAACTCTTGATATACTGCCGTTTCCTTATGAATAAGCTCTAAAGCATCTTCATAAGACTCTAATTGAATAAGACCTGAAAGCGTATACAATAAGTTGTTATATTCGTGCGTTTGCGCCCGCAATGCCTCTGTATACTGCCGTGTTTGAGATAATTCCGCTGTTAATTGATCCATCTCAGATTTCAAGCGCAAGCTGGATACTACACCAGTTACTTTATGATTAACTTTAATAGGTAGGCGATTGGCAATAACATCCTGTCCCTTTATATTTAATTGGCGATCAAATTGTTCTTCTCCGGTTTGAAGTACATCCAGTATCGATGAATTAGGAATAACATCTAAAATAAATTCTCCCATTATATTTTGTTGTTTATCTAAGGAAAGGATATCGTATGCCGCTTGATTTACTAAACTAACCATTCCATTTTTATCGATTACTACAATCCCTTCACGTACAGATTGAATAACTGTACTATGCTCCTCGTATAAAGATGAAATTTCTTCTGGCTCCATTCCAAACATCATCCGCTTAATACTTTTTGCTAAATATACAGAGCCTATTATCCCAATTAACAGACCTGTTATTGTAATCCAAAACACACGCTTTCCATACACTTCTATCGCTCCATGAATATCATCCATTGAAAAACCAACAGATACTACACCAATAATTTCATTATCCTGATTACGAATCGGGACTTTTCCGCGTAGTGAAGGCCCTAATGATCCCGTTGCTTTCGAAACATAAGATTCCCCTTCTAATAGAACCCCTTCATTATCTCCGCCAACCATTCTCTCTCCTATTTTATCTCGCTTAGGATGCGCATAACGAATACCATCTTTATTTCCAACTACAATAAAATCAGCATCTGTTTCGATTCGAATTTTTTCTGCAATTGGCTGAATAATAGAAGCTGGATTTTCTTTTTGAAAAGCTTCCCCGATTTCCGGTATAGCAGCAACTGTTTTCGCAACATGCAGCGCTCTTTTTCCGATTTGGTCTTCTACTGTTTCAGATAATATGTAGTAAAATAAATAACTCGTTAACAGCAATACAACAAGAATAAGTGTACTAATAGTTAATGTAATTCTCGGTTGCAGTTTCAATTTCTTCAATTTCAAAATCATTCCCCTAACATTACTGAAGATAGAATTTAAAGAAAATACAGTTTTTTTAATTATCACCTTTTATCATAACACGGTTACTATATATTTCTTTATCTTTATCTTCATAAAGTGAAACTTTAATCAGTGGGGGTTTTGTTCATCCCCCACTGATTATTAGCCTTCACCAATCGGGCATCTACGGGCCGCCCGACTCCCACCTAACTTCTTTGCTCCAGCCGAATTATGAGGTGGGAGTTTTACTGCCCACAAATAGCGGGATAAAAAAAGAAACGAAGTAAAATTACTACCTCGTTTCTTAATGCTTGTTATTACACTTTAAATTTACCAATCATCTCTTGTAATTCTTCAGCCATTCGCGATAAGTGAACTGCTGCTGAATTTATTTCTTCTACTGAAGCTACTTGTTCTTCAGAGGAGCCAGCAATATTTTGAACGCTTGCTGCATTTTCTTCAATCGTTGCTGCAATTTCATTAATAGATGCACTTACTTGTTTTGCATCTACCGTCATTTGCTTCGCTACTTCTACCATACTATCAATTTGTACTACTGTATCATTTGTAGATTTCAATATTTCTACAAAGCTTTTCTTCGTTTCATTTGCAACTACAAGCCCTGATTGTACCTCTGTCCCA
Source organism: Bacillus sp. SRB_331 (assembly GCF_003264175.1). Lineage (NCBI taxonomy): Bacteria > Bacillati > Bacillota > Bacilli > Caryophanales > Bacillaceae > Bacillus > Bacillus sp. SRB_331. The sequence continues at coordinate 184,076 of NZ_NADV01000026.1, forward strand.
ACTTGATTCATAGAGCTTACTGTTTCTTTTATATCAAATTGTATCTCTTTCACTAGCTTATCAATTTCCGTAGAAGATTGTCCCGATTGTTCTGCTAATTTTCGTACTTCATCGGCTACAATTGCAAAACCTCTTCCTTGTTCCCCAGCTCTTGCAGCCTCAATTGCAGCATTTAATGCTAATAAGTTTGTCTGCTCTGCAATATGTTGAATCACTTCAAGGATTGCTCCAATTTGTTTCGACTTATCATCTAATAAAACAATGACTTTATCTGACTTTGAAACAGACTCATGAATTAATTGCATTTGATTCACAGTTTGCTCAACTAACTTTCCACCATCTTCAGCTTTTTTCTTCGTATACATAGAGGCTGTAGATACTAATGAAGAACTATCTGCAACACGCTGAACTCCTTCTGTAACTTCTTCTAATAATGTTGCTCCTTCTTCAACTTCTCTCGTTTGTATTTCAGCCCCACTCGATACTTGCTCTATCGCCTGTGTAATTTGTTCCGTCGCTTCACTTGTCTGCTTCATGCTAGCTGTTAATTCTTCTGAAGATGCTGCTACATGACTTGCTGAAATATTTATATTGGAAATGACATTATGTAATGATGATGCCATCTCGTTAAAGCTTTCTCCTAACTGCCCAATTTCATCTTTAGAATGAACTGTAATTGATTCTGTTAAATCACCTTCACTAATTTTTTTCGATGATATTACAAGTTGTTTTAACGGTTTAATAATAGAAGCAATTATAAAGTAAATTAAAACCCCGCCGATCATTAATGAAATACCAATAACAGTTATCGTTTTATAGAAAATAGGCTCCGCCGCTTGAATAATTTCTTTTGAAGGCATAATTCCTGCTATTTTCCATCCAGTTTTCTTACTCGTTTTAAAAGTAATATTACGATCTTCACCATCTAATGAATAATGAAAATCACCAGCTTCCTGTTTATAAAATTCCTTACTAAGTTTCTCTTCTAATTTCTCTCCTGGCTTCAATGTCGGGTGTGCGACTACATTTTTATCTTGATCAAATATCGCTACATACCCTTCCTTACCGATATTAACCATCTTAGAAGTAGTTACAATATCATTGATAATTAAGTCAATCCCGAGAACACCACTTTTATCTTCGTTTTGTTTTGCTAGTGTAATAACAATATTCCCTGTCGTTTTTGACTTATATGGAGCAGTTACAATTACTTCTCCGCTTTTTTTCACTGCCTCTTTATACCAATCTCTTTCTGTAGGATTATATCCTTCGGGCATTTGAATAGCTGGTGATTGAATAAATTGTCCATTACTAGATCCTGTATAGATCGCTTCCATTTCTGGATGTAATTTATTATATTCTTCTAGTTTATTTTGGATGTTTTGAATTTGATCCGCTTGGTAACTTGATTGTGTAAATAATTTCGTAAAATAAGTTGCATCTACTTTTTTACTATCCAATTCCTTATTAATTACATTATCCAAAATTTTTATATTATCTTTCGCCGATTTTAAAATCGTTTCATTAAAATTTGTTCTCGCCTGCTGATAAGACGTCCAACCAATTACAATACTTGGAAGAATTAAAATAATAATAAATGACACAAGTAACTTTGTTTTTAAACTACTACTCCTTAATTTCCTTTGAAACATATTCCTACCCCTTCATACCGTTTTACATGCAACAACTTACAATTAATCTGTTTATAAAAATTATAAGATATAAATACGTTAATGAGACTCTTTATTTCTCTTTACTCATCTTTCTAAATTTAAAAGATTATTGCATACATACTTCATTCTATAAAAATTTAATAATTAAAACAATGTATAAAAATGTATATTATTCGAAATATTATAATTCACAGAAGAACCTCTAGTATCCCACTTACTAGAGGTTCTTTCCATCTTACTATTCTTTAGTTTTTTCTACTTCTTTTTCCTTATCTTCTACTACAGATACAACAGGTTTATCATTTGCTAATTGTTGTACTGCCCCTTTTCCTGCAAACCCTTCTAATAACTCTTTTAAATCAATACCAGAAGAGGCTTTTAAAGTTTCTTGCATTGTTGCCATTAAATCTGTCGCATACCCTGCAACTTTTCCGGCGCCGCTATTCTTTCCACCACCGCCTGTATCAACGACTGTAATTTTATCAATGTTGCTAAGCGGACTCGCAATTTCTTTCGCATAACTTGGAAGCATTTTAAGAACCATATCCATAATCGCGGCTTGCCCATATAATTCAAATGCTTCTGCAATTTTTTGTTTCGCTTCTGCTTCTGCTAAACCTTTTAACCTAATAACATCTGCTTCCGCTGTACCTTGCGCCTTTTGTACTTCTGCCTTTGCCTGACCTTGTGCTTTTTCAATTTCTGCTTTTGCTAAACCTTCTACACGAACTTCTTCTGCACGTGCTCTTGCTTCTGCTTCAATTTTATATTGATCCGCATCTGCTTTTTTCATTTGTTTTACTTTTTCCGCTTCGGCTGATTGTTCAACAGCATAGCGATCTGCATCTGCCTTTTTCTTTACTTCTGCATCGTATTGCTTTTCACGACGCGCAATCTCTTTTTCTTCTAACTCAATTTGCTTTTCACGCTCAATGATTTTAACTCGCATTTGCTCTTCTGTAACACCTTGTTGCGCTTTCGCTTGTTGTAATTCGTAAGAAAGATCTGCATCTGCGCGAGCTTGTTCTTGGTCCCTCTTATAAGATTGTACTTTTAATTCCTTATGTTTTTCAGCTTCAGCGATTTGTGCATCACGTTGATATTCTGCTTCTTTTGCTTCTTTCTCAGCACGAGCTTTTTCAATTCGTGCCTCTTTTTCACGCTCTGCATTCGCAACTGTTGCATCACGCTTAACCATTGCAATTTGCGGCTGACCAAGTGCATCTAAGTAGCCGTTTTTATCCATTATTTCTTTAATTGTAAAGGAAACGATACGAAGTCCCATCTTCTTTAAATCAGTCGAAGCTACTTCATGCACCTTTTGAGCGAATTGCTCTCTATTACTATAAGCATCTTCTACTGTCATAGAAGATAAAATAGCACGTAGATGCCCTTCTAAAACTTCTTTTGCTTCTACTTTTAGCTCTTCCGTTTCTTTTCCTAAATATTGTTCAGCTGCTGTAGAAACTTCTTCAATTGTCGATCCTACTTTAATAATAGAAACACCGTTTACTGTAATCGGTACACCTTGTTTCGTATACGTATCACGTGTTCCAACTTCTAATTTGTAGTTTAATAAGCTAAGAAGTTCTGCTCGTTGCATAATTGGCACAACGAAAGTACCACCACCGCGGATGATCTTAATCTTCTTTCCATCATCAGTGGTAACAACATTCTTTCCACCACCAAGCCAGTTCCCTGTTACAATTAATGCTTCATCTGGACCAACTGTACGATACTTCGTAATGAATACTAAAATGAGTAGAATTAAAATTGCGAGTAAAACTCCACCGATAATTAATGGAATCGTCATGTAAATTCCCCCTTATAATTTTGGTTTTTTTAAAGAATAAGCGATGTTTTGTACAAGCAAAACACCATCTTGGACGCCCTCAATAATGACCTCGGTTCCTTGTGAAATATCTTTTTTCCCAATTGTTTTCGCTGGTATTGCATTACTTCCAAATTGAGATGAGATTAATACTTCACCAAATCCTTCTGTAGGAATTGTCGTAATGACTTCCCCCTTGCAACCAATGAATTCATCCATACGTTGCACAGTATTTTGTTCCGCTTCTGCAATTGGTTTTAAAATTAGTATTTTCATTATGAAAATACCGATAAAAGATATAGCGAATGAGGCCCCGAAAATAACGAGACTATTATAGGAATATAAATATTCTCCTATATAACTAAGTCCACATAACATGGCGAAAAAACTAAGTAGCAACGTTACAACGGATACAGATCCACCTCCAAAACTAAATATTGATTCAAATATATCTCCAAAGAAAATATAAATAACAGTAAGTATAGTAGCGATAATAAATCCATATAAATAAATTGTTTCAAGTGGATAACCAAACAAGATCATTTCTTATCCCCCTTTCTTAAACAATCCCTTTTTTTGTTATATGTATGCCCCACCTCTTTCAAAGATTATCGTTCTTAATTTTCAGTTATTTTACTTTTTAAAAAAAACCTGTAAAACAGGCCCCTAAAAAAGAACAGGAGAAACCTATTGTGACAGGCTCCTCCTAGTAAATAACCGATATATTGTATATCTATATAATATACTATTTTCCACAAAAAGTAAAGTTAAACATACATTGGAAGAGTACTTATTTTATCCCGCTATTTGTGGGCAGTAAAACTCCCACTTCAAAATTCGGCGAATGCCAGGAATTTAGGTGGGAGATAACTGCCCATAAAAGCCCGATTGGTGTGGGCTAATAACCAGTGGGGATGAACAGAACCCCCGCTGATTAAAGTTTCACTTTACTGATAATGCGTATGTTCCATCACCATTATCATATTTATATACATACAAGTAATACTTACCTGGTTTTGCATTAAATTTTGCTTCTATATGATTTCCATTAGCTTGACCGTAAGCTGCGTAATTTTGCATATCTGATTCATGGTGAAGTACCCATGTCATCCCGATTCCATACTCATTTAAAACAGAAATATCGATATCTTTCGCTGATGCGACATTAAATGTATAAACATCGGTGTGATCCCCACCGATAAGGCTACCTTTTATAGTAGTGTTTAACCCAATACGATTTGCTTCTTCTGGACGATTATTTGGTTCTGATTCTGTTACACTTCCATCTTTAATTGTAACAGTTGTTTCGCTTCTACTCTCTTTTCCTTTATCATCTTTTACTACTAACGCTACTTTATAAGTTCCTTCTCTTTCATATGCATGTACTGGATTAACTTCTTTACTTGTTCTGCCGTCTCCAAAATCCCATAAATAAGAAACGATTTTTCCATCTTCGTCTTTTGATCCATCACTTTTGAATTGAATTCCCTCTTTTACAAACCCATTATAAGGTCCGTTTACATTAACCGTCGGAGCTTTATTTTCTCCGTCATCTTTTGCGATACCATGGAAGACTACATCATATTCAAATTCATTTGAACTATTCACACGATAATTAACGAAGTATGCTGTAACCGTTTTGTAGCCACTCCATTCTTTTTGCGTCAATTGTTCTAAAGCCTCATTTACTCTTTTACTCATTGCTTTCCAGTCTTCTGACTCACCTTTTGTTACACTACCTGTAAACGTGCCTTCTAATGTAAATGTATTAAAGAATTGAGATGTATGCTTTGTCATTTTTGTATCTTTCATAGACAACGTTTCACTAATTTCTTTCTTCACTTCTGTTAGTGCTTTTGGTGCATGTTCAGCTAAATAATCATCTGCTACTTCCGGCACATTGTACTTATCTTGATTATCAATTAGCTGCTGCATATACTCTTGATACTCTTTATTTAACTTAGAATCTTTACTTAGAGCCTCACGATACGTATCATAATTTCCCACATCATTCGCACGAATTAAATCTTGAATTTTATCAAACGTTTCAAATTGATGAGTATATAAGTAAGACTGCAATGCGAACGAGTAGTTATAGAAATCCCAAGAACCATATTTAGCAAATAGTGTACGCTCTGCTGTATAACGGCTTGCAGGATCAGATGATAATCCACTAATGATGCTCTTTCTTGGTACAACATTATTCGTACGAGTAGATCCCGCAAAAAATTCCGCATTTCCTTCTTGGAACCAAGTTAATCTTTCATTTTGATACATATCTCCTCTTCCAAATAAACCTGGAACCTCATATCTCCCTTGAAGATAATGAGTAAACTCATGACGGAATAACTCTTCTAAACTATAAATACTTTGCTCTGGCGTACGCTCATATGTAAAGAATGTGCCTGTCTCTTCAATATAAATTCCACCGTTGTTTGTTTCATATCCATACAATTGTCTATTTAACTGGTATTCGTCTGGAGTATTATAGATTACTATCGTTAATACGTCGTCTGCATTACCTTGTTCTAAAGCTTTGTCATTTCCGATCACACGGTGATATTGCGCTTTTACTTCCTTCGCAGCCCAATATAACCTTTTAATTTTTTCCTCTGATACTTTATCCCCTGTTTTGAACACAATAGATCCATCATCGAATGTGTACGTTTTTGGTAAGTACTGCTCTTTTCCTTCTTTACGTATATTCTCTAAATCTACCGTATTCCCGCTATAATCTTTCCCGTTATAGTTTGTTGTAATTTGTTCTACCGCAACAAAATACGGTTCACTTAAACTTGGATACATATGCATTGCTTGTGTAACAACCTCTAATCCTTTATTTGGATTACTATGAAACTTACCTAAACGACTAGCAAAATAAATTCCATTATTAACGAGCCATTTATTTTCTGGCGTTACTTCATTTAGAAGAGCAATACGATTTATTTCATTAATAAACCCATCTACTTTTCCATACCACATCGTTTCATTCGCTTCTTTACGAGCCTCATTTAAGTAAGACTGTATATCATAATCAATGCCTTGCATCATATCGTATACAGCTTGTCCTTTCATACGATCGTCTACATATGCATTAAAATTATCATTATATTGTTTTAAAATATTCGATGCGTATTGCACCGTTTCAACATCACTTGATGCATTACTAATTAATTTTCCGTATGCAGATACGACTGTATCTTGCTCATTTGTTCCAAGCTTAAAGTTGGGATTTTTCGCAATAGCTTTTAACGCTGGTAAACATTTGTCCTGGAAGCTTCTTTCATTTAAGTCGCTTAATTCATTATTATAAAATGCAAGATAAAAAGCTGAACGTAACACTTCAGTAAACGTTTGAATGCCTTTTGAATCATCTTTCGTAAATGTACTACCTCTATGAGCTAATTCGTCTATAATTACTTGCATTTTTCTTTTGTCTTTATAAAAAGCTTTTGCATCTTCATTAAACTGGAATAAGTCTGTAATTTGGTGCCACTTAATACTGCCTAACGTTTCAATTAATTCTTGATCATTCATTTTGTTTAAATCAGCCATTGAATAGCTTTCTTTAGCTTGCTTTACTGCCGAGTTCTTCGTAATAGATGCTGGTCGCTGTGAAAAATCTCCTACTTTTAAACGTTCTTGAAATGATAATGTTTCCTCGGCTTTAGAAGCGTGTCCGATCTCATCTACTGGTTTTTCAATTCCAACTGGTTTCGAATGCAATACATTATACGGTACCTTTTCTTCTGCTGATACATTCGTTTGAATTGCTCCGAGCGATAGAGCCATTGTACTAATACTAAGCATCACTTTATTAAACTTCGATTTCTTGTTCATATCATTGCCCCCTATTTAAATATTCCATTTACGAAATTAACATATTATCTAGATAAAATGATGTAAAATGCAATATTTCATATGATTTCTTCCTACATTTTGACCATATCGTGAACAAGATTTTCCTTATACACAGCTATCATAAAAAATGAATTTTTTGACAATTATTAGATTTATTATTATGATTAATATAATTGTTAACTTTATTAAATAAAGGTGGGATTCTATGATAAAAAAAGAAAACAGTGTATTCTATATCTCCATCTTGCTTACAACCTTATTTATTATATGGGGTGTAATTCCAGCAGGCTGGATACAAGGCTATGATTTACAAAGCGTTACTTCTTCCTTAAACTCATTTATCCTCAATAAGTTTGGTTGGTTTTACTCTCTACTTATGACCACAATGATTTTTTTAGCTGGTTATTTAGCATTTTCAAAATATGGATCCATTCGTCTTGGTAAAGATGATGAAAAACCGAAATATAGTTACCTCTCTTGGCTTTCCATGTTATTTGGAGCAGGAATGGGAATCGGACTTCTCTTTTATGGAATTACTGAACCCATTTCACACTTTGGGGCACCGCTTACTGGCGAACCTGGAACTGAGGAAAGCGCTAAACTTGCTATGCAATATTCATTTTTCCACTGGGGCCTCTTCCCTTGGTCACTTTATGCAATGGTTGCTCTAACAATTGCATATTTTACATTCCGAAAACAAAAAGGTAGTACAATTGGTGCTACAGTTACTCCATTATTTAATCGATCGAAAAATTCTCCTATTGGAAAAACAGTCGATATTTTAGCTGTTTTAGCAACTGTATTTGGGATTGTACCTTCTGTCGGAATCGGTGCACAACAAATCGCTGGAGGATTAAGCTATTTATTCCCTTCTATCAATAATACAATTGGTACACAACTCGTACTTATTGCCATTTTCACTGTACTCTATTTAACAAGTGCACAAACTGGCTTAGATCGTGGGATTAAATATTTGAGTAACTTAAACTTCTCCCTCGCCGGAATATTACTCGTTTCCTTTTTAATTTTAGGACCAACTGTCTTTATCATGAAGTATTTTACTTCTACACTAGGTTCTTATATTGGAGCACTACCAAGCATGGGATTAAATTTAGGTGCTTTTAGTAAAGAATCTTCTTCTTGGATTGAAAATTGGACTATTTTCTACTGGGGTTGGTGGATCTCTTGGTCTCCATTCGTCGGTACTTTCATTGCTCGTGTGTCTCGCGGACGTACAATTCGTGAATTTATTATCGGCGTCGTATTAATCCCAACATTCATTTGTACATTTTGGTTCGCTGTCTTTGGTGGTACAGCTATTCATATGGAAATGTTCCAATCACTTGGAATCGCTGATGAAATCGCGAAAAATGGTACTGAAATTGGGCTATTCGCTGTCATTTCACACTTACCATTCTCAACTTTCTTAACCATTATCGGCTTAATTTTAGTTGCGACATTTTTCGTTACTTCTGCTGATTCTGCAACATTTGTTGTTGCTATGCAAACGAGTAACGGAAGCTTATCACCGAAAAATAGTTTAAAACTTATATGGGGATTAACAATCGCGATAATTGCCGCTATTTTATTACAGGCAGGTGGATTGAATGCACTACAAATCGCAGCTATAATTGCTGCGCTACCATTTTCTATTGTAGTCATTCTGATGGTCACCTCGCTCTTTAAAGAGTTGCGAAAAGAAGATGTTAATTCGCAAACGAAAGAAGTTCCGCAAAAAATAAAAAAGGTTATGTAACAATTGGCACCTCAAATTACTTCTGAATCCGTAATGACTGAGGGGAAAAAGTAAATTAATAAAACCCATTCGTATGAAAGTTATATTTCATACGAATGGGTTTTTTACTCTCTCTCATACAAAAAGACATCATCATATGCATGTTTCTAATGAAACTGCCATGATAATGTCTTCTCAAAAAAGAAAAAATAGTTATATATAATAATAAGATTAAACGTTATTTACTTCTTAAATAATCTCTTTCTAAATATGAACATACTTAGTGCGGAAAGAACAAGTGTTATTCCAGAAAGTAAAGTCGATGTGCTAGCTTCACCGCCTGTTGATGCTAAAGATTTCTTACCTTCCTCTGGCTTATTAGCATGTTGTTTATTTAAATTGTCTGCTTTTCTCTCTTCGTTTTCAATAACTTGATTATTCCCTTTTGGCTTTTGATTCAATCCAGTTGCTAATTCTTTTGTTGGTTCTTTTACTTCTTCTTTTACCTCTTCAACTTCTTTTGTTGGTTCTTTTACTTCTTCTTTTGTTGGCTCTTTTACTTCTTCTTTTGCTTCTTCAACTTCTTTTGTTGGTTCTTTTACTTCTTCTTTTGTTTCTTCAATTTCTTTCGCCGGCTCTTTTACTTCTTCTTTTGTTTCTTCAACTTCTTTTACCGGCTCTTTTACTTCTTCTTTTATTTCTTCAATTTCTTTTGTTGGTTCTGTCACTTCTTCTTTTTCAACTATATTCTGGATAACTGTTCCGTTAAAGCTTATACTAGTTTCATCCGAATCTAAATCAAATTTATATACCTTTTCACCTGGAGTACTCCATTTCATTACTCCGTTATTAAACGTTCCACCCTCACTTGTTAGTTTAATATTCTCAATAGTTTCTCCTTCTAAGTCATATACCGGAACTTGAATTTCTTCATTTACTTTCGCTTCATTTAAAATGATTTTTTGTCTTCCGGCATCAATTGAAAACCATTGACCTAATTGTATTAACGGCCTTACATCACGAATCTCATTTCCAGCTAATTTTAAACTGAGTAGGTCTAACATTGAACCAAGAACTGATACATCTTTAATATGATTATCCGCAAGGTTTAACCACTGTAAATTTTCCAGTGAAGATAACGGCGTTATATCTTCAATTTGATTATGAGATACATTCACATCGTTCAACTTTTCTAAGTTCGAGATAAATTCAATATTCTTCAAACCTACTCCTTCTAAAGTGAGTTTTTCTAAGTTCGCCATGTACTCTAAACCTGTTATATCTTTTATCTCTTTCCCTTTTTCTTTAAGTATCTCTAATTTTTTAACCTGTAATAAATCTTCTTTTGTGATAGGAGCGTTTAAATTCTCTCTACCTAAATTCTCTTTATTAATATGTTGTTGTAAAGTTTTATCGAGAATTACATTTTCCTTTTGTTCATTATCCTCTTTTATTGTTTCCTTTATTTCATCTAACCTTTCAACAACATTTTGAATTACTGTTCCATTAAACTTAATACGATTCTCTTCTGGCTTTATATCCAACATAAATTCGTATATTTTTTCACCTGAAGTACTCCATTTAACGGAACCGTTATTAACTATTCCATCTTCACTCTTCAATCTAATAGTATCGAGTGCCTCTCCTTGTAAATTATAGATAGGTATTTTAACTTCCTTATCTTTTTCTACATGATCTAAAAAGATTTTCTGCCTTTGAATATCGATATACATCCTTTTTCCTAACTCTTGAACTGGTCTTACATCACGAATTTCATTCGATCCTAGTCTTAAACTATACAATCCTGTCAATTTACTAAGTGGTGTTATATCAGAAATATAGTTTTCCTCTAAATCAAGCGCTTGTACAGTAGACAGCTTTGATATGGGTGTTATATTTTCTAATTCATTTTTAGAAAGGTCTAAATCAGCTAATTTTTTCATTGCGGTAATATGCTCAATATTAGTGAGCCCATTATTACTTAGTGACAGTTTCTTCACATTTTTTAACTGATCAATTCCTTCAAGGCTAGCATTACTAACTTGATTATTTGCTAAAGTCAAAGTCTTTAAAGATGTTACTGTAAATAATGGCTTAATATCTCTTATATGATTGTTATTTACATCTAATATTTTCATATTTTTCATATGACTCAAAGGGCTTAAATCAGTAATTTTATTATTTCTTAAACTTAAATTCTCAATATGCTCTAATTCAGCCAAAGGTCCAATATCTTCGAGTTCGCTATAAGTTATGCTTGCTGATTTCAATTGTCTCAACTTCGAGATAAAATGTATATTCTCTAACTTAACTTCTTCTAACGTTAAGCTTTCTAAGTTTGTCATATATTCCAAACCGCTTACATCTTTTATTCCTTTACGTTTTGCTTCCACTACACTTAAAGATTTAACTTGTAACAAGTCTTCTTTTGTTATAGGATCATCAAGATTTCCCCTACCTAAACTATATTTATTAATATGTTGTTGTAATTTTTTGTCTCGTATTACATTTGCGTTTTCGTCTTGCTCCACTTTGTCATCCTTATTTTCCTTTTGTTCTTCCAAAGTATTATTTTCTAAACTCATCTTATTCACTTCAAACTGCACTTGATACTTATTGTCATACGCCATTGTCGGAATATAAATATGCATTTGCATATTATATCTTTTTCCTAATTCTCCAACTTCAAATTGAATAACCTTCGTCCCATTTTTCTTTTTATCCTCTGATATGACTTTTACATCATGGAATACACCAGGAGTATCAATATCCTCTGTTTTCACGTATTCGAAGAAATCACTATCACTTAACGTTGCCGTTACAATTTTCTTCCCATTCTCAATGGTTAATTTAGGATCTTTTATATAAACAGCTGCCATAGACTCTTCATTCGTTTTATCTTTATACGCTTTAATAACAGCATCATATGTACCATCTTCTAAAGCATGTCCAGTTTTGTTCGCCTCAATCGCTACGGCTGCTAAAGCAGGTGTTGAATAAACAGCGAACGGAAGTGATAACGCCGCCGCTATAACCATTGCATTTATATGTTTTCTTTTATTTTTTTTCAACTTTACATCTCCTCCGAAATATATAAATCAAAATGTAATCACTCTCGAATAAATGATAATAATTTTCATTATCATTGTCAACTAAAAAAATAAAAAGTTTACAAAAAAATAAACCCCTTCAAAAGGGGTTATGCCATTTTCTCTCCTGATTCTTCTTTAAAAAAGCTTTTCATTGCATGAAATACATCTGCTTTTTGCTTTAAAATATAATATCTGAAATTCTCATCTTTAATGTTTTTGTAGGCTGACATAAGTGTACTATGGCGGTTGTACTGGTTTAATTAGCAGGGATGTAACCAAATTTAAATATATTCTGTTCCCAAAACTCACTTGTCATGACTTTTTTGTTTTGTTTTATTCTTTTTCTTATCTTCATTAACCTCTTAGTGCATTATGTTATTCTTATCTTATGATTGGAAATACGTGGTACCACTTTCTTGGAATAACTTAGGATTATATTCATTTAAAAAAGCAAAACAACCGGATGAGCTAGGATCATAGATGGGATATTTTAAAGGAAAGCAGTTCAAACAAGATATTATTTTAATGGCCGTTGGCTATTACTGTCGTTTTTCTTTAAGCTATCGTGATGTATCTGGAATCTTAAAAGAACGTGGTGTTTCAGTTCATCCTACAACCATCATGCGATGGGTTCATGAATATGGTAACTTGATCTATCAAATATGGAAGAAGAAAAAGAAGAACGTACACTTATCTTGGAAACTGGATGAAACCTATATAAAAGTCAAAGGAAAATGGTGTTATTTATATCGAGCAATTGATAAAGACGGACAAACACTTGATATTCAACTTCGTCAAAAACGAGACAAACAAGCAGCATATGCTTTTATGAAAAGACTCGCTCGAACTTTTGGAGAACCAACGGTTCTGACGACAGATAAGGCTCCTTCTTTAGCTTCTGCATTCAAAAAATTAAAGGAGATAGGTCTTTACAAAAATACCTTTCATCGTACAATAAAGTACCTCAATAATATCATCGACATGTGAAACGTCGATTTTCCCGTTCCTTAGGCTTTCAAAGTCTTCACCATGCCTCACGTACTATTAAAGGTATAGAAACTGTTCATGCCATATACAAGCAAAAGTGAAGTCTTCAACCAAACTTCGTTTTTTCGACGTATAACGCATTACATGAATTATTAATAGTTTCATAAAACTGGTCCGCAATATTCCCCATCTCTTTATGTATTCGGAAACTTCGCAACAGAACCGCATTACTCCTTGCTTCAAAATTAGAAAAAACCGATCTCCAAGCTTTAGTTACACTATCCCCTAGTTCTCATATATTTGCTGGATTTTCCATGGAAAAAGCGTTCAACACATCTTCATGGAGCTATCAAGGGGCGCCTGTACCTTATCTTCCTTATCCGAAGACAAATCACCCCCTCTATGAAACTAGTCTCTATGATCTACATAGCGAAGCGATAAAACAATCCTCTAAGGAAACATGGGAACAAGCAAGAATTTCCGTAGAAAAAATAGAATCCCCTATGTTAGTTGTCGCAGGTGTGAAAGATTCAACTTGGCCATCAGTGGAGATGGTGGATACTATAGAAGTCCAAACTTCCTCAAAATTGATAAAAAAAGTAATACTAAAAGAAGCAGGGCATGATTTTACTCTTCCCTATTTGCCAATCGTTACAAACAATGATAATTTGCAAAAGAAAGAGATTGAATTAGCTAGACGAAAAACATGGGATAATGTACGAGAATTTCTGAAACAGACATTATAAAGAATAAGTCATACAGACTATTTAGGTACAAGTATAATTAATGTAAAAATAAAGTACGGGGTAATTTTATTTAATCTTCAGAAAAATATACTATTCCTTCTGAATTGATATGTATGGTGACCTCAATTAAAGGAATAGTATATTTTTTCCGTATTGGGGATAGTTCTTTTTATTAGCTTGATAGCGATGTGGTGCTACCCCACATCCATCAA